>JALZUX010000315.1 GCA_023301405.1 Granulosicoccaceae bacterium
TCTGTCGATTTTGACGATGGGTCAAAAACTGAAAACGCCCGCGTTTCCTACCCGATTGAGCATATTAGTAATATTGTAAAGCCGGTTTCCAAAGCAGGGCATGCAAAGAAAGTGATCTTTCTTTCCGCTGACGCGTTTGGTGTACTGCCACCGGTATCAAGGTTAACTCCTGATCAGACCAAGTACCACTTTTTATCAGGATTTACTGCCAAGCTTGCTGGTACTGAACGCGGAATTACCGAGCCCACTCCAACGTTCTCTGCCTGTTTTGGTGCCGCGTTTCTGACGTTACACCCGACTCGTTACGGTGAAGAGCTTGTCAAGCGAATGGAAGCGTCTGGAGCAACAGCTTACTTAGTGAATACCGGCTGGAACGGCACCGGGAATCGAATTTCGATAAAAGATACCCGGGCAATCATTGATTCAATTTTGAACGGTGAGCTTGACGATGCTGAAACCACCACTATTCCGGTGTTTAATCTTGATGTGCCGGTTTCATTGCCGGGTGTGTCAGACGGCATTCTGGATCCCCGACAGACCTATGCAGATGCGGCGGAGTGGGACAAGCTGGCGCGTGATTTAGCAGGGCAGTTTATCGATAATTTTGAGAAATATACTGACAACGCTGAAGGTAAGGCACTGGTTGCTGCGGGCCCTCAGCTGTAAGGTACTTTTTTGTGGTGATGTAGGCGAACTTCGGGTTTACCGGAGTTCGCATTATTTCTAAATCCTCTCATCTGCCGTATTGCTTTAGTCGTCGAAGAGGGTAAATCTTTGTTGTTGGTGTCTGATTGCCTAACCTGCTTTATTCTCTTTGGGGGTCGCCACTCACATCGGTTACTTCGTGCAAGGGTGCAAGCAGTGGACGTTTGATCTATCGAGAAGCCTTGCTTGATAGGCGAGCTGTGAAGCGCTATTTTCATCCGAGCTTGTCAAGCAAATGATCTTGTCTTGTGACTGCAGCGCCTGAATGGTTGTCTGCACCGTTGCAGCTAGCCATTTCGATCTAATCTGCCCATCGGCCTCGTTAGTTAAGTGAGGTGGTCGGAGCCTGGAATCGAGCCTAAAGGCAAAACATGGTGCCTTCGCTGGTTAGGTCAGTGAGGATGGACGGCTGCGACAGGCTGGGGGTAGGTGGGATCGGCGATGCTGATGTACCCTGAACCGTAAGTTATCGGTGTGAGGTTAAAGCAATCAATCGAACGAGGTATTAATAGGCACCGAAGCTTCTATTTTTAGATTGTTGTATTCGTGCGGTGATACGTGACTCTTCGTTTGAGCCTCTAGCTGCACCCTTCAGAGCTTGTTTCAGTTGAGCGACTGCTTCTTTTGGATCATGAAGACGAAAGAAGTAGTCAGCCATCGCCTCATGTGAAGCTGTTGTTCGGCCCTTTAGCTTAAGTACTTGAGCGTATTTCCGGTATACATGAGGCGATGGAGGGTTGGCGCTACGAATGTAGTTCTGTATAACCCGCTCTGCGCGGTCACCGCGTCTTTGACGGATTAGCATCTCAGTGTATTGTTCAATCGCGGCGTAGTTGCCTGGGTAGATATCGAGTATTGACCCTAAAATTGTCTCAGCCCGCGCAGAATCGCCATTGGCGAATGCTACTTTGGCACTGAGCAGCAACGCAGTTGCGTTGTCAGGCCGAAGTGCGGTGAGTTGTTCTGACAAGGGCAGGCTGGCTTTCGGGTTGCCGGTATCGAGCAGAATCAATATTTGGCCGTACAGGCGTGCTGATTCACTGTTGCTGATGTGACCGTTGGCAAGCGCCTTTAGAAGCGAGTTGGGGTTATTAGATTCCAGCACTTTCAGTTTCATTTGGTGCAACTGAAAATCCGAGGTATTTTGTATGCCCACCGGGTTTGCGAGGCGGCTGGAGTTATTGCGGGCCTCTGAAATTCGGTTAATGGTCAATGGATGAGTGCGCAGAAATTCCAATTGCTCGGTCGTGTTTAGTGCTACCTGGCGTCTTAGTACTTCAAAAAAATCGACCATTCCGCGTGGGTTGTAGCCAGCGTCTGACAGTAGCTGAATACCAATTCGATCAGCCTCGTATTCGTGGGTACGGGTGAAATTGATGGCGGATTGCCGGCTGGCTGCAAGTCCAGTCAGCAGTGCGGCTTGACCAGCCTCAGCGGATTGCTGACTTAGCAATATCGCCGCAATGATGGTTGCTGCAGTTTTGTAACCCTGGTTACCTTGCGCGGCGTGAAGTCTGGCGATGTGTCGTTGCAGGACATGAGCGGCCTCATGAGCCATAACGCTGGCCAGTTCAGATTCATTATTGGCCGAGGTAATCAGGCCACTATTTATTCCAATGAAGCCACCCGGCAGGGCAAAAGCATTTATTTCAGGATTATCGACGACGAAAAAGGTGAAATCTGAAGCGCTGACGTCAGTTCTTGTGCCTACCAGTCGCTCGCCCAGGTCCTGTATATAAGTGTTGACCTCTGTATCTGTTACAAGATCAAGGTATTGGCGTATCTGGCGCATGTAGTCACGGCCGATTCTTTTTTCATCGCGCGGTGACATCACCAGATCAGCAGGTTCGCCCATCTGTGGCAAATTTAGTTTCTCGGTGCCATAACTTGACGGTGCCGAGAAAAGAAGGGCGCATAGGATCACTGAGCTGAGAAGTTGTTTTTTCATTATTTTGTATTGAAAGCTGGAACCCCAGATTTAAGAGTTAGTGCCACAAATAATCGATAACGGCTGGAAGTTCTGAAATCGTACCTTATAAGTAGAGGTTTAGAGATTGCCTGTGAGTTATGCCTAAATGGTGTGACTGGGTTCGAAAACATTAACTTGGTGACGCGGACGGGGTTCACAAGACTGGACGTTGCACTATGTAAATGTCATATTAAGCGTTCGCAGTGATTTGGCGCAAAAACCTTCGTTAATTCCAAGCGAAAAACTGAGAGATGATCTCTGCATTCACAGAGCTCGGTTTCAGCTCAGTCCAGCAAACTAGCGGCCTCATCTGGTACACACTGTCTGGACTACAAAACTGATCCCCCTAAACCAAAGTTTCTCTAAATGCTAGAGCGGCTGTAGCTAATAATGAGTAGGTGAAAAAAAGTGGAATTATCCGGTGGTGAGATAATTATCCAAACCCTTAAAGACGAGGGCGTAGAGTATCTTTTTGGTTATCCCGGTGGCGCTGTGTTGCATATATATGATGCAATCTTCCGCCAGCAAGATGTGCAGCATGTCCTTGTCCGGCACGAGCAAGGTGCCACTCATATGGCAGACGGCTACGCGCGGGCTACCGGTAAGCCTGGTGTGGTGTTGGTTACTTCCGGCCCCGGTGCGACTAATGCCATTACCGGTATAGCAACCGCTCACCTTGACTCAATACCCCTGGTTGTTATCACGGGTCAGGTGACGTCTAAATACATTGGCACAGATGCATTTCAGGAAGTCGACGCGATCGGCTGCACGCGCCCCTGCGTCAAGCACAACTTCATGGTTAAAAGTATTGACGAAATCGCAACCGTCATGCGCAAGGCCTTTTATGTCGCGACAACCGGCCGGCCCGGGCCTGTGGTGGTTGATATTCCCAAGGATTTCACCGCGCCACACATAAAAATTCCCTACGAATACCCGGCTGAAGTATCCATGCGATCTTATGTACCGGTTAGTGGCGGGCACAGCGGTCAGGTACGTAAAGCAGTAGAGCTGCTGGCGCAAGCTAAGCGCCCAATGATCTACTGCGGTGGTGGCGTTATCATGAGCGGCGCTGAACAAGAACTAACCAACCTGACGCAAGATTTAGGCTATCCGCTAACCAGCACGCTAATGGGGTTGGGAGCGTATCCGTCATCCGATAAACAGTTTGTCGGCATGTTGGGGATGCACGGCACGTATGAAGCCAATTTGTGCATGCACAATTGCGATGTTTTATTGGCTGTTGGTGCACGATTTGATGATCGTGTAACCGGTGAAATAGCGCACTTTTGCCCGGACGCAAAAATTATACATATTGATATCGATCCCACGTCGATTTCAAAAAACATCAGTGTTGACGTGCCGATTGTTGGCGATGTTAAAAAAGTACTGTCCCGAATGCTTGAACTTCTTGCTGAAGACAGTCGTCGCGCTAATCCTGAAGATATCGCTATCTGGTGGAAACAGATTCAATCATGGCAGGGCATCAAGAGCCTGGCATATGAGAAAAGCAACAGCGTGATTAAGCCTCAATCGGTGATTGAAAAGCTATGGGAAGTAACGAATGGCGATGCCTATGTTACTTCTGATGTTGGGCAACACCAAATGTGGGCAGCACAATACTACGGCTTTAATAAGCCGCGTCGCTGGATCAACTCAGGTGGTCTGGGCACGATGGGATTCGGTCTGCCGGCAGCACTTGGAGTTAAGCTTGCTCACCCTGATGCTGACGTAGCCTGCGTTACTGGTGAAGCCAGTATACAAATGTGCCTTCAGGAACTATCAACCGCGATGCAATATAAATTACCGGTTAAGGTTGTTAATTTGAATAATCGGTATTTGGGCATGGTTAGACAATGGCAGGAGTTTGCTTATGAAGGGCGATATGCAAGTTCCTACGTTGATGCATTACCGGATTTTGTGAAATTGGCAGAATCTTATGGTCATGTGGGAATGAAAATAGAAAGCCCGGGGGATGTCGATGGCGCGTTGCGGGAAGCCTTCGCAATGAAGGACAGGCTGGTGTTTATGGATTTCATCACCGATGATACCGAAAACGTGTATCCAATGATCGAGGCTGGAAAGGGCCATCACGAGATGCGGCTTCATCCGAAGACAGGAGAGCTTGCCTGATGAAAGACAACAGGCACATCATTGCTCTGTTAATAGAGAATGAATCTGGTGCGCTGTCACGCGTAGCGGGTTTGTTTAGTATGCGTGGCTATAACATTGAATCGCTGAATGTAGCACCCACCAATGATCCGACTTTATCGCGGGCGACGTTGGTCACCAGTGGTGACGATCGAACCATCGAGCAAATCACCAAGCAACTCAACAAGCTTGTCGATATTGTACGGCTGGTTGATCTCACTGAAGCGGCTCACGTTGAGCGTGAAATGATGATGATTAAAGTGCGTGCAACCGGTGTGCAGCGAGAAGAAATTAAGCGCTTGACTGATATTTATCGCGGTAAGGTTATTGATGTCACAGAATCCACTTACGTCATTGAGGTAACCGGCGACAGTGAGAAACTAGACGCGCTTATGAGCAGTGTTGGTGACGATCATATTCTTGAGGTAGTTCGCTCCGGTGTGATAAGTATCGCCAGAGGAGAACGAGGCCTGAAAGTCTAGGTGGTCATCGCGTTTTAGTGTGGCCAGCCACTTCAAGGAAATTTACCACTCGATTAACGGCTGGTAGTCAGTGCTAACGGTTGTAGAGGGCAGTTGCTGAAAATAGTTTTTATCGGGCCCCGTTGGCTGCAAATTTCAATGAATAGTGCTGGCAACGTCAGATCCCGCTACAATCCCTGTACTTTGTACTTACAACGGTCAGTTGCATAATCATATTGTTGCTGGCTAATTTGCCTGCAAGGCGACAATCATCGATACAATTAATCAGTCTTCAAATAACCAAACCGGCAAGAAAAAGCCAGGTAGGTCAATCTACCTGTTGCCTAACCTTTTTACCACGGCAGCGTTGTTTGCCGGGTTCTATGCCGTCATTGCCGCGATAAATAATCGCTTTGAGTATGCCGCTATTGCGGTTTTGGTCGCGATGGTGCTTGATGGGCTCGATGGTCGAATTGCTCGAATGAC
>JALZUX010000316.1 GCA_023301405.1 Granulosicoccaceae bacterium
TACACCAAACTAAACAGGATCAAACCCCAACTCCATTACTATTGGAAAGAATATAGGTACTGATAGAATAATCATTGCTATTGTATCGAGAAAAGCCCCAAGCAATATATAATTTGCTACTATCAGCGCGATGGGCATTAGTGGCGTTAAAGCCAGCCCGACAACCCTGTCGCCCATCAGTGCCGGTGTGCCGCTCAGTGACAGAAACGCTGAAAACAATATAGCGCCAATTAGAATCAGGAAAATCATCGACGTTGTTTGCTCCGTGTCCATAAGGCTTTCCATGATTTGGTGCCAGTTAAGGCGCCGCATCAATGAAGGCAATTGACCATCGCTTTCTTCCTGCAGCGCAATCCATGTGGACAGAACGCCGGGGTTCGACGATTCGCAGGGGGCAGTCCGGTAAGGGAGTGGGATTGTTTGAACCGGAGCTACTCAGAGAATTTGATCGTGATATGGAAGAAGGGCTAAAGCAACTAGGTTCTGATTTTCCCTACGACGGCTACTACGAGTTGAATGCAAATGGTTGAATCAACATTTGATTATATTGTGGTTGGCGGTGGTGCCGCTGGCTGTGTATTGGCAGCACGACTGGCGGCTGACAGCAATAAAAGTGTGGTGTTGATTGAGCGTGGCCGGGCGGATACCAATCGGTGGATACATATTCCAGCTACGTTTTTCAAAGCACTGCAAAGTGAGGACGCGGAAGCGGTTCATTCCGAGGCCGACCCGTCACTGGACGGTGCGGTGTATCCGGTACCACAAGGTAGGGTGCTTGGCGGTGGGTCTTCGGTGAATGGCATGATCTACATGCGCGGCCAACCGCAAGACTACAATGACTGGGAGTCACGCTACGGCTGTGAGGGCTGGGCTTACAAAGATGTGCTCCCTGTTTTTATCAGGCAGGAGAATAATCAACGCTTGAGTAACAAGTTTCATGGTACCAGTGGTAAGCTTTGCGTTGCTGATCCAACACCCCCGCACCCGGTGTCGAAAGCGGTTATCGAGGCTGCGACCAATTATGGCCTACCGGCAACTGATGATTTTAACGGCGCTAAACAGGAAGGTGTTGGCTGGTATCAGGTGACGGCTTTTGAAGGGCAGCGACAGTCATCGGCGCAGTGCTTTCTAAAGCCCGAGCTTCACCGTGAAAATCTAACCCTGCTCACTGGCGTATTGGCGGAGCGTATTCGCTTTAACAATAAACGCGCTGTCGCACTAGAGGCACGATCCGAAGACGGGCGTGAGTTACTTATTCATGCGCGATCAGAAATAATACTGACCGCAGGTAGTTTTCAAAGCCCAAAGCTATTAATGCTATCTGGCATCGGTCCGCGTGAACAATTAGTTAAGCATGGCATTACGCCCGTGCATTATTCCCCGTTGGTGGGGGCTAATTATCAGGATCATGTGGGTACGCCGGTCACTCGTGAGTTGACAGGCGTAAAGGGCCTGTACGGTGCTGACAAAGGTGCGCAGGCGCTGAAACACGGCATCAGCTATTTTGCTGCAAAGCGGGGTCTACTGAATTCAAACTTACTTGACGCAGGCGCTTGTGTTGATACATCTGGATGCGGTCGCCCCGATGTTCAATTCAATATTGCTCCTTTTGCACCGGGTGCGCCGGGTACGCCACCTATGGCCTGTCATGCAGTGCAGGTTCACCCGATGACAATGCGCCCTACGTCGCGTAGCAGGCTGGGCCTTAAATCATCTGACCCGAATGATGCGCCGTTGTTTGAATCAACGGCGCTGGATACCGAAGCTGACTTTGATACGTTGCGTCGTGGCATACGTTTAGCACAACGCATTTTTCAAACATTACCGTTGCGGGAGTTAGTGGGTGATGAGATTTGGCCTGGAGTAAATGTTAGTACCATCAAGGGGTCGAATACGCTGGATGATGCCATTCGTGCACAAGCAAGAACCATCTTTCATCCGGCCGGAACGTGCGCAATGGGGTCAGGCGATAATGCTGTTCTCGATGCTGAATTACAGGTAAGGGGAGTTGAGAATCTGCGTGTAGCCGACTGCTCTGTGATGCCGGCGCTGGTATCGGGGAATACAAATGCGCCTACAATGATGATAGCGGATCGATGTGCCGATTTTATTCTTGGGCTAGATGGTGTGTTCTGACTGGTTGCAAAAGTACTTTTAACTTAGCATTCTTCGCATATCAACGTTACCGGCCATAGAGTTTCAACGCTAGTATTAGATATGCACGGCAGTCGTACGGCCACCTATCTTAAAGGAAGACCCAATGCGTTAGCGAGACTTATCGCTACCTTTAATCTCGCTCATGTATCGTGTTTGCCTTAGGGGTGTCGTGAGGGGGGGGCGTGAGAGGGCTGTCGTGAGATTTGCAACGGGATCGTAGCGAAGCTTGCCTGGAACCGGGCATCTACTTATCTACGATCCCGGTTTCCTGACAAGCTGCTTGCCGGGTTAGTCTTATGCCTCAGCGATAACGCCGGATTTTTTTCGTGTAGCGATTAGCAGCACCAGTATTGCCCAAACCATTGACACAGCGGAGCCTGCTAACACGCCTATTTTCATGGTGTCGTTATAAACCGCTCCTGCCTCCTCGTAAGCAAGGCTGCCAATGAAAAAGCTCATGGTAAAGCCAATGCCGGTAGTTACCGCCACGCCGTATAACATCAGCCAGTTGGCGCCTTCAGGCATTTTCACCACGCCTGACTTAATTGCGAGCCATGTAGGGACAAATACACCAATTTGCTTACCGAAAATAAGGCCGAGTGCAATCCCCAGTGATACACCGGAGAATACCTGGTCTGCGCCGATCTTTGAAAAGTCGACCCCGGCATTGGCAAAAGCAAAGATTGGCAAAATAGCATACGCAATCCATGGGTGTAATGAATGTTCAAGTTGCTTGAGTGGGGAGTGTCCGTGTTCATCAGCTTTTATTGGGATGGCCATCGCTACGATGATGCCCGCCAAAGTTGCGTGAACGCCACTCTTTAATACCGCTACCCAAATGAAGACTCCAACAACAATATATAGAGCAGCGCGTCTGATACCGAATAAATTCATCAGCGCCAGCAGCACGATGCCGACCCCCGCCATTGCTAACGAGCCGAACGACAGCTGACTGGTGTAAAAAATGGCGATAACGATGATGGCGCCAAGATCATCAACAATAGCAATAGATGCTAGAAACACTTT
>JALZUX010000317.1 GCA_023301405.1 Granulosicoccaceae bacterium
ATCAGCAAACGCATGGTGAACATCAGAGACCATTGTTGACGGATTATGAAACGCCCTATATTCGGCGCCGCATGCTTCTACAAATGGCCTTTGCTCAATGCCTTGGTTGTACCAGGCTTTATGCAAGGGTGCTTCGCCGGCAAAAATAATTAGTGGAATGCGTGCCCTTACTGCGATAGGAAGAATAGTCATGATCTGCGTTAAGCCCGGACCACAAGTAACGGTGGCAACGCCAACTGAACCGCTTGCACGTGCGTAGGTGGCAGCGGCGGCAACGGCTGCGTGTTCATGGCGGGTGTAAATAAAGTGCACACCAGTTTCAGCCAGCGCACCAGCCCAATGCATATTCGCATCGCCTAACAGTGCAAAGCACGTTTCAATTTGCTCGCGGTGAAACGCGTTGGCAAGCGCCTGGTAAATTTTCATTTTTGCGGCACCAGTTTAAACACACGACGCGACAGAAAGTTACCAAACCAAACGGTGATCAGAATGCGAACCAGATGGTGTATCGCAACCACTACCGGATTAAAATTAAGGGATAACGCAATCAAGCTCATTTCGGCAAGCCCGCCAGCGGCAAAGCTAATAAACATAGCACCGAAATCGGCAGGTACATACTGCACAAGGATCATGGCAAACGTGGCTGCAAGGCCCAGCATGTAACACCCGGCAAGTAAACCCATGCCCAGGCCGCGCACTAGCAATCGTCTGGATATACCAGAGAACTGAGCGCCAAGTGCCGTGCCGACCATGTATTGCGCTGCGTGCCCAAGCCAGGGTGGTACATTAATCTCTACAACACCACCGACTGACAATGCCAGTGCCAGTAATAAGGGCCCTAGCATGTGGGATACCGGTAGCCGGGCCAGTTGCCCTGCAAGCAAGCCCACTAGCGCAATCCCAATAATCCATACAATATCAGTGAGGTCATAGTCGATAGTGGCCATGGTTTGCCCGGCCGATGAGCCAACCGCTTCGCCTTGTATAAAAAGAAACAGCAGCGGGACCGACGCCACCACCAATATGATTCGAATGAAATGCTGCGCTGTAACAATGCGAAGATCGGCGCCGGCTTCTTCAGCCAAAGCGGCCGCATCAATAATGCCGCCGGGCAAAGATGCAAAATAAGCATCTAGTTTTTTGTAACGGCCAAGCCCTCGCATAATCGCGTAGCTGCCACCGTGGGCCAGCAAGATAAAGGGGATCAGGGCAAGGCCCGAAATCCAGAACTGTGGCAATAAGGTGAGTAGTTCAGGCGAAAAGCGTGAGCCAATCATGGCCCCGATGATTGACATAAAAACCAACCGCACCCATCTGGATAGCTTTGGCAGTTGCTTGCCATTGCGCTCGTACCAAAGAACAAAGCTTGCCGCACCGAAAATCCCACCCAACATGAATGGCATTGGTGCGCCGATAAAATAAGCACAAAACCCCCCGCTTAAACCGAAGGTGAAAATCGGTAGATAGCGGGTATCAATATTTGCCACGAAGCTTTTTACTACGCTTCGGATTTTTGGCTGCGGTAGGTTGACCAGGTACGGAAAATTATCACCGCCGCGCCAATGATCAGGAATATTGGTGCATACGAAAACTTGCCTTGATACTCAAAGCTGGTGAAAATTAGAAAACCTTTATCCGATATGATCATTGATTGTCTAAAGGCTTCTTCCATACTCGAGGTCAAAACAAAAGCGATAATAAACGCGGCGGCGGAAAAATTAGTTCGACGCATTGCATAGCCAATGATCCCGAATAGCATCGCAAACCCCACGTCCCAAATGGACGCTCGGGAAGAATAGCTAGCAGCGAGTGCGGTCATAAAAATGAAGGGGTAAAGGTACTGCGTAGGGAGAATCGCAATCAACCGTCCAATAAAAGGGGCGGCGAAATACCCAATAAGTGCGTAACAGGCAATGCCGATTAGCCCGGCGGCGAACACGCCAAATATAAATTCTCGAGGGCTGATCAGTTGGCCTCCCATAAACAATGGTGGCTCACTGGCAAAAATAGCCGGGCCGGGTTGTAAACCATTGACCAGAAACATACCTATTAGCACAGCGGCAATAGTCGAGCCTGGAATGCCAAGAGTCAGCAGCGGGATCATCGATGGGCCTGATACTGCGTTGTTAGCTGATTCAGGGGCGGCGATGCCTTCGACAATACCGGTGCCCCATTCATGTTTCTTTTTAGAGCGCCGCTTCTCTTCGCCATACGCTACAAAGCAGGCAACCGATGAACCCAGCCCGGGCATCATGCCGATGAGTGAGCCATAGATTGACGAGCGGAACATCAATGGCAAACATCGCTTGAACTCTACCCAGGTGAAGTAATGTGCGGTGGGATCGTCGATTTTATCGCGTGCTAAATTGATTGCCTTCACTTTCGCTGCTTTTTCAGCTTGTATGATGACTTCTGAAATGACAAATACACCAATTAGCAAGGGCACCAGCGCCATGCCGGATTCTAATTCATCAATGCCCATGGTCATTTTAAATTGCCCGGTGATGATGTCTTCACCAATTAAGCCAACCATCGCGCCAAACAAGGTTGAGATAATACCTTTCATTATGCTGTCACTGACCACAGAACCAATGACAACAAACGCCATCAGGTAAATGGCAAAGTTTTCAGGTGGGCCAAACTGTCGGGTGAATGTGGCGATAGAAACCGCACCAAAAATTAATACAATCTCGCCAAAGTAGTCGCCAAAGGCAGATGATACAGTGGCGGTTTTGAGCGCTTTGCCGGCTTGACCATTTTGGGTCATAGGGTAGCCGTCTTGCATGGTCGCCGCCGAAGCTGCGGTGCCGGGTGTATTAAACAGAATGGCAGCAATAGACCCGCCGTACCGACCTGATTTACCAATCACGTACAGGAACGCAAGACCTGCAAGCCCGCCGATTTCATCGTTATAAGCAATAAGTATGGGTAGCATCATGGCAATCGCCGCCGCCGCTGTTAACCCGGGCAGGGCACCGAAGATAATCCCCACAAAGGCGGCGAGCACCACAAATGTAAGCGCGTATGGATCATTAAACAGAACAACAAACCCGCAGGAGATATCGAAAAAGATCGACAAAAAACCCAGCGGTTCAAAAAAAGCTTCAATACCGGTACATTGGCTTTGCAACTACTTAGCTCCTGTTATCCAATTTGTGTAAGGGCGCATATCAACAATTGCCCCTTTGGGATCATTGAGTAACATGACCCCCATAAAAACCCACTGGAAAACAATGGCCAGTATGATCGCGCTGATAATCATCGAAAGCCAGTTACGCACTCCAAACGTGGCGAGCATAGCGACCAGTGTGAAGATAACGGCC
>JALZUX010000318.1 GCA_023301405.1 Granulosicoccaceae bacterium
AAAGTAGCAGCAGATGGTAAGCAAGAAAACCTTCGCTCAATCTCAATGTTGTGGCAGAACGTAGAGCATATGGTTCTCGCCACCGATGAGGCCTCCACAGGCACCATTGATGATCTTCAAGGGCTGAGTGGAAAGACATTCTCTATTGGCAAAAAGAATTCAGGCACTGAAGGCTCCGGCCAAACTATTCTGAGCAATCTTGGCATAGACTACGAAGGCTTTGAACTGGTGCATCAAGGTTACACACCTAGTGCTGAAGGCCTGCAAAACGGCACAATAGTTAGTGCAAATATGACTGGTGGCCCACCGGTGTCTGCCGTGACTCAAGCCTTTGCTGCGATGGGTGATAAATTAACGGTACTTGACTTCACTGACGAGCAAATGACACGTGCCAACGGCGACGGTGCATTGTGGACACGCTTTGTGATTCCGGCTGGAACTTACCCGGGCCAAGAAAAAGAGATCAATACTGTTGCTCAACCCAACTTTCTAGCCGTAAACGCTGATGTTGACGAAGAAGCGGTTTACCTGATCACCAAAACGATCTACGAAAACCTGGCATTCCTTAATGGCATTCATGCGGCAACAAAAGCAATGGGTATAGATAAGGCGATTGGCGGTCTGCCGGCGCCACTGCACCCAGGTGCTGCACGATACTATGCTGAGCAAGGCATAGAAATTCCCGAAGCGCTAATGGCAAAGTAAATAGCACCAGCCGTAACGACGTTCACGGCCTTAGTGCCGTGAACACCTAACAGGCAACTGCCCCGGAATTAGAATTTACCGCAAGCGTATTATTTGAGCCAATTTACGTGATCGATCTTACTAAAGAAGAATAATTATTTTTCTCTGTTGATCAAAATATTTGACTTAAAACCTCACACTTTCGACACATCGCTTAGCCCTCGGACAGCCGCTCAGACAACCACAGCGTTTCGATATTAGCCATTGTGAATCAAACAACTGAAGCACCTATTGAAAATGAATCTTTCCGTGAGACTGAAAGTGGCCCGTTGGGGCTTTTCATTTTCTGGTTTAGCGTAGCATTTGCTCTATTTCATGTGTGGGCAAATACATTTGCCACTCTGCCGGAACTTACACTTTCTGCACTTCACTTTGCAGGCTTTGGCTTGCTAGGGGCATTAACGTTGCCGGCGTGGCAAAAAGCCCCCCTATGGTTTGATGCATTAATAGGTCTTTGCGCATTTGCTTGCGGTATTTATGTAATATTTGCGTTTGACTGGATCTACGATCGACCCGGCATTAAATTTATCTGGAGCGATTGGTTATTCGCAATACTAGCTTTAGCAGTCGTACTTGAGCTATCACGACGTGTGGCCGGTATTTTCATACCAATCATGACGTTGTTTTTTCTCTCCTACATGACCTGGATGGGACCGCTGATCACAGGCTTGTTTAAGTTTCCGGGTTTGAGCTGGGAGACAACCCTATTTCGCAGTTATATTGAAGTGGCCGGTATGTTTGGGCCAATAGCGCGTATCAGCGCAACGTTTGTCTTTATGTTTATCTTGTTCGGGGCTTTCCTGTTGCGCTCTGGTGCAGGTGAATTTGTGATTGATCTGGCGCGCGCTGTAGCCGGTCGATTTGTTGGTGGCACCGGCTTGGTGGCGGTGATCGGTTCAGCGCTGACCGGGACAGTATCGGGTTCAGCGGTTGCCAATACGGTATCAACCGGCAGCATCACAATACCAATGATGAAAAAAGCGGGCTTCCCTGCAAAGTTTGCTGCAGGAGTAGAAGCTTCAGCCTCAACCGGCGGGCAGATTATGCCGCCCATTATGGGGGCTGGTGCGTTTGTGATGGCGACTTACACGCAGATTTCCTACCTCACCATAGTGGCGGTTTCAGTGCTGCCTGCCTTGCTGTACTTCTTCTCGGTGGCTGTGTGGGTGCGCATAGAAGCGAAAAAACAACACATGATTCATGGCGAAGACGACGCCCCCTCAGTGCGTGAGGTTTTTGCACGTGGTGGTATTTCGTTTTTGTTACCACTGGGCATTTTGATTGGCATGTTGATGTCTGGCTTTACACCCACCTATGCCGCCGCATTTGCTATTATCGCGGTGGTGGTTGCTAGCTGGTTAACACCCAATAAAATGGGACCGAAGGCAATCACTGAAGCAATGGCGCTGGGGACTCGCAATATGATCACCACGGCAATCCTTTTGATTGCAGTTGGTATTGTTGTGATGACCGTCAGTACCACCGGTATCGGTAATACGTTGTCACTGGTACTTGCCGACTGGGCCGATGGCAATCTTATGGTTGCCCTGTTTCTAATTGCTTTGGTGTCATTAATATTAGGCATGGGGCTGCCTGTAACGGCTTCATATATTGTACTTGCAACGCTATCAGCACCGGCGTTAAAAGAACTCATGTTGAATGATGTGGTGATCGCGCATATTGCCGCCGGCACCTTACCAGTAGAAGCCCACACTGTTTTCATGTTGGTCAGTCCAGACGCCATTGAAAAACTTGCTGCTCCGATGTCACTGGTCGATGCGCAGGCATTGTATGCGTTGGTACCAAGAGACTTCTCATACACCATGTTTGAGCAAGCCGTTTCACCGGCAGCACTAACCACTGCTTTATTATCAGCGCACATGATTATTTTCTGGCTAAGCCAGGACAGCAACGTAACCCCGCCTGTGTGCCTGACAGCATTTGCCGCAGCCGCCATCGCCAAAACACCACCAATGGCCACCGGTTTCACGGCATGGCGAGTTGCCAAAGGGCTTTACATTATTCCTGTATTGTTTGCCTACACGCCTATTTTGTCCGGCGACTGGGTGGTTGCGTTAACCATTAGCGCCTTCGCTGCTGTTGGAATCTATGCGATTGCAGCCGGTTTTGAAGGGTTTGCAGAGCAGCCACTCGTGCTGTGGCTTAGACCATTAGTGTTTGCTGCGGGCATCGCGCTTATCTGGCCACTACC
>JALZUX010000319.1 GCA_023301405.1 Granulosicoccaceae bacterium
TCCTTTTGTACTATTTCAATGCTTTCTTCACCGGAACTAGCCTCTACAATAATCGATGAATCGTCGATGTCTTTCAATAACAATCTAATGCCAGCTCGCACCAAATCATGATCATCAACAAGTAAAATTTTATACTGCGTATTCTCTGGGATATTCAACAACTTATCCAAATACCAAAAACCTCATTAGGCACATGTAACGGTTGCCTATGCACCATCTAACATCATCACTAAGGTACCAAAAATTTGAACACAGAGTTTAGTTATAATTTAGCGAAGTGACTGCTTTAACAAAACTAAGCATTTTACAATGCTAGTAGGTCACCAGAGCTGCGCCCCAGGCAAACCCGCCACCGAAGCCTTCTAGCAACAACTTATCGCCTCGCTTGATCCGCCCATCCCGAACGGCGGTATCCAGTGCAAGAGGAATCGAGGCTGCTGAGGTATTGCCATGGTCCTGAACAGTCAGCACAACTTTGTCCATACTCATACGCAGTTTTCGAGCAGTCGCCTGAATAATTCTAATATTGGCCTGATGTGGGACTAGCCAATCTATTTCTGACTTGTCTATGGAATTTGCAACAAGCGCTTCTTCTACTACTTCATGAAGCTTAGATACAGCCATACGGAATACTTCGTTACCACGCATTTCGACGAAAGCCTTTTGCTGCTGCATCACATCATACCCGCGAGATACACCGTGTGGCACATGCAGCAGTTCTTCGTAGCGTCCATCAGCATGCAAATGGGTGCTATGGATTCCCGGCTCATCTGATGCACCTAATATTACCGCACCAGCTCCATCGCCAAACAATACACAAGTATTTCGGTCTTCCCAATTAAGAATTCGCGAAAAAGTTTCCGCACCAATGACCAAGACAGAACTGGCACTATTACCCCGGATAAAGTTGTCGGCGATCCCCAATGCATAAGCAAAACCCGCACACACTGCCTGCACATCAAATGCGGGACTTCCGTTAGTGACACCAAGGCGTTTTTGCAAAAGACAAGCAACACTCGGAAACACACAGTCGGGGGTTGTCGTTGCAATTATAATTAGGTCGAGATCGCTGGGCTGCATGTCAGCAGCATCCAACGCATTGCGCGCTGCCGCTTCTGCTAAATCAAGAGTGGTTTCAGATTCCGCCGCTATGTGCCGTTGGCATATGCCCGTGCGTTCACGAATCCACTCATCAGTGGTGTCGATCAGCTGCTCCAACTCGGAATTATGAAGCACCCTTTCAGGCAGATAACTTCCGGTCCCACGTATTCTGGAGTATTTCACTAAGCGCTCGGTTGTATAAGCTTTGTTTCTATATAGGTATCGATTAACGAGATCAGGTCTTTCTTAGCTTCTAATCGCGCTATGCCAATAGCATTCTCGAGCGCCAAAACCCCCGCATTTCCATGGCTTTTGATCACAATTCCTCTCAGACCTAACAGGCTTGCACCGTTGTAGCGGTCAGGATCGATACGTCGAGCTAGTTTTTTTAACACAGGGGTGGCTACTAACCCCATTACCTTACTGAGAGGAGTACGGGTAAACTCTTGCTTGAGGTAACTTTTGATCAGCTTAGCTAACCCTTCCGATGTTTTCAGAGCTACATTACCTACAAAGCCGTCTGCTACAACCACATCAACATTGCCCATGTATATTTCATCGCCTTCCACAGACCCTATGTAGTTCAAATCAGCGTCTTCTAGCAGTTTCCCTGCTTCCTTGACGACTTCGTTGCCTTTGATGTCTTCTGACCCAATATTCAGCAGGCCGACCCTTGGGTTTTCTACATTATCCACCACCGCCGACAGAGCCGCTCCCATGATTGCAAATTGGTACAGATGTTCAGCGCTGCAATCAACATTTGCTCCTAAATCAAGCATTTGCACATGACCGTTAATATTGGGCAATGCAGTGATTATTGCCGGCCGATCAATACCCGGAAGTGTCTTTAACACAAACCGGGCAATGGCCATCAGTGCCCCTGTATTGCCGCAGCTGACGCACGCAGCAGCATTGCCTTCGCGCACCTGATTCACCGCTATACGCATGCTGGAATCTTTTTTATTACGCAGCGCTTGCGCAATAGGGTCAGTCATCGTTACGACTTCAGAGGCATGCTGGACGACGATTCGATCATCATTCTTAGACGAAAGCAACGGCCGAAGCACTGCCTCGTCGCCCACTAGGATAATGCTTAAGTCCGAGTACTTTCCGGTGACAGACACCGCAGCATCTACTGCTGTTTTTGCGCCGAGATCACCACTCATTGCGTCAAGCGCAATGGTTACGGTTTCACTCATGGTTTTTTGATCACCTTGTTAGCCAGTGGGTTTGGTTTGCATTGTTCAGCGTGTTATCGCTGTTGTTGGAACAAGGTTTCAATTGACCGGGTCTAGTCTTCGTCGTCTTCGTCGTCAACTTCTTCGACTGTATCAACCACTTTTAATCCACGATAATACCCATCAGGGGTAATGTGGTGGCGTAAATGAACCTCGCCAGTGGTAGGGTCAGTTGATAACGCAGCGCTTTTCAGTGCATCGTGTGAGCGACGCATTCCACGCCGTGAAGGGGTTACACGTTTTTTCTGTACAGCCATGCGGCTTCTCCAAAACTATCTAATTCTTCAGCAACTTGTCCAAGTCGCTGAAAGGGTTATGTGTCTTAGCGGGTCCAGTTTGCGCGGCGGTTTTCACTGCCGTTATCACAGACTGATCACACTGATGCTCATCTTCATGCACAAGCCGCAACGGCAACTGCAGTATTAGTTCATCTTCGAGGAAATCGACTGCTGCGATCTCGTTGTGGTCATCTACCAGCACCGGATCATAGTCGTCTTCCTGATCAATTGCTTCCTCTTCATCACTTATAAATACAAATGAGAAGTTGTTGGACAACTGAATTTCCATTTCACGCATACACCGCTGACAGGTAACATTGACCGAAGTCCGCAAATTTCCTTTCGCTGTTGCCTGCTTGGTGTCGTTCAACTCAAAGCCAGCGCTAGCCACCACACTTCCCTCAGTATTTGCCAGCAGAGCCGAGAAACGCTTAAAGTGTGATACGGGGAGTTCGAGTTGGCTTTTCTGCCTGGACCGCGCTAATTCAGCGGGGTTGAACTTGGGTGGAAGCTTCTTTTCCATAAACCGGCAAGTGTACTGCGCTTTTCATGTTTAGTCAAAATATGTATGCATACAAGTAAGGCCTCGATAAACCTCACGACGAATTCCAAATCTTCATTTAGGATATACATGCACGCAAACTTAATACTTGCTTCCACTTCTCCATATCGCGCAGAGTTACTTGCCAAACTCGGGCTTGAATTCAGCCAACAATCGCCAGATTGCGACGAAACACCACTTCCCAATGAGGCCGCACCTGACTTGGTGCTTCGATTGGCAATCGCCAAAGCGCAATCACTGCAAGCCAATTCTAATGAAACTAGCACAATTATTGGATCCGATCAGGTGGCCAACGTAGATGGCGTAATTATCGGCAAACCCGGAAACCACGAAAATGCAATCAGCCAGCTTAAAAACCAAGCTGGAAGAACCGTGGTTTTTCACACAGGATTGTGTGTAATCAAAGGCGATAAAAAACTGACCTGCGTAGTACCAACCACCGTCAAATTTCGCTCACTAGACGATGAGCAAATAAGTCGCTATCTGGCAGCCGACAAACCATACAACTGCGCCGGCAGCTTCAAATCCGAGAGCCTGGGAGCGACGATAGTAGAGTCCATGACCAGTGATGACCCCACCGCTCTTATCGGCTTGCCGTTAATCCAACTTGCAGGCTTTATTAATCGACTCGGAACACCTGTGCCGTAAGCGCCCGGCAAGGTAGTCGCCTGTAGCCATGCAGCGCCATTTCGATCGGAC
>JALZUX010000320.1 GCA_023301405.1 Granulosicoccaceae bacterium
TGGTGCCGACCATAAAATGGTGGCAGATATTGCCGCTTACTTGCGTGGCGATGTGAACAACTTGCCAGTCGGAGTGGTTGATGCACTAGGGCCGGGCTAATTGCCATGGCGTTGGATGAGGCACGCATCAGCGGTGGCATGAAGGACCTTACTGCCACCCGGGAGCGGTTCGATAGTTACGGGCTGTGATCGTGACACAACTAGTAATGATCAATACAATGCAGGGCAACTTAGGCTTCTTTCTATCAAGTGCGGCACAATGACAAAGCAATCGGCTCCGGAAGACTGTGCGACCTGGCGTGAAATTCACAGCCAGCCCGATGTGTGGTCTGCGTGGGGGGCGGTGCTTGACGTCAGCGGCTTGCGTCACTGGATTGATCAGCAAGCATTTGATGAAGTGTGGTTTTGTGGTGCTGGTTCTAGCGCGTATATTGGCGACATCATCGAAGCGGGCTTGCCCTATCACCGCAAGGTTCGTTCAATTCCCAGTACGGATCTGGTTGCCCATCCGCAACGTTATCTTGGTGCAGTAAAGCCCTTGGTGGTCAATTTTGGCCGTTCGGGCAACAGTGCTGAAAGTATCGGATCACTTAATGCACTTGATGCACTAGCACCTGACGCGCCGCGATTAAACATTACCTGCAATGAAGCTGGCCAGTTGGCTAATCGTGATAGCAGCGGACCGCAGAAGATTGTGGCATTGCCAGCGACATCGCACGATGCCGGCTTTGCAATGACGGCAAGTTTTTCAACCATGCTCTACACCGCGCTGGCACTCTTTGATGAGCCATGTAATTTCCAGCAACGCATGAATACACTGGCTGACCAACTGCGTGGTCTGTTGCCTGTGTTTGCGGTGCTTGGAGAAAAACCTGAGCGATGTGTCTATGTAGGAGCTGGCGCCTTGGCTTTTGCGGCTCGTGAATCTGCGCTTAAAGTTGTTGAACTTTCAGCGGGTAAAATTCCATCGCTGTGGGATAGCACGCTCGGTTTCAGGCATGGGCCAAAATCGTTTGTCACAGACAATACAGCAATCACCGTATTTTTAAGTCCTGATACGCCAGCAAATAAATACGATGCAGATGTAGTCGCCGAGCTAAAACAACAATTTCCAAACGCGACTCTTAAGACCATAGGGCCAGATGGTGACATCGACATAGCAATGCCTTACGGGGCGGCGTGGGCAGCTCCGCAGTGTGTGGTGGCGGCACAGCTGGCGGCAGTGATATGGGCGCATGATCTTGGCGTTAATATTGACGATCCGTTTGTTGGTCTTGGCACGCTTAGTCGCGTAGTTGCCGACGTAACACTTTACCCTGTTGCACGGAGGGATAGGTGATCCGGGTTAACGGTACGTTGCTGAAGCTATTATGAAGGCAATTGGTATCGATTTGGGAGGCACTAAGATTGAAGTGCAGACGTTTGATCAGGATTGGCAAGTGGTTGATCGTCATCGCGTGGCCACACCCGAAGATTATCCTGAGCTGGTGTTAGCGCTTGCATCGTTAATTGATCGGGCTGATAAAAAAGCACAGCAAGTACTGCCTGTAGGCATTGGTGCCCCCGGGCTTATCAATCCTGCAACCGGTTTGGCGTTAATGGCGAACGTATGTGCGATGGGTAAGCCGTTGCCCCGTGACATTCAAACAGCGATCAAACGACCAGTGACGTACATGAATGATTGCCGTGCGTTAGCGCTGTCAGAGGTTGTATTCGGTGCCGGACAATCCAGTCGTATTGCATTGGCTATGATTCTAGGGACTGGTATAGGTGGTGGCGTAACAGTCGATGGCAAGCTACTGCAAGGGGCCACTAACGCCGGCGGTGAGTTCGGGCATATCAGTGTGTCGCCGTATTTACTTCAGAAGTATAATTTGCCATTGATTGACTGTGGTTGTGGCAGAAGTGGATGCGTTGAAACTTATGTTGCAGGTCCCGGGTTGACTAGACTGTCTGAAGTAGTCACCGGCCATTCATTCTCCCCGCCGCAAATCGCACAGCAGCGTCATTCAGATCAGTCATTACAAAAAGTGTGGACTATCTGGTGTGAGCTTGCTGCCGACCTGTTGCGCAGTCTTACTCTTACGGTTGATCCCGATATTATAATTCTGGCAGGCGGTTTGTCACAGATTAATGGTATCGCCGCGGACCTGACGCAGGCTGCGAATCAAGCGCAAATTGGTGATTTTGGTATTGCCCCCATTGTATTGGCGCAAGGTGGTGATTCCAGCGGAGCCCGCGGCGCGGCTTATGCGGCTTTTCGGGCAATGCAATCATGACTGATATCCTTTGCAATATAATCACCGGCAACAGAGCAGAAGGGGCGATTGCAATCCCCTCTGTGTGTTCTGCACAACCCGATGTGTTGAAAGCATCATTGCTACGTGCAGAGAGCCTTTCGGGGTCACAGATGCAAAGACTTATAGATGCACAAATACAGGTGGCGCTTGATCTGTATTTCTTTGAAGCGATTTCTGGTGCAGCACGGTGAAGCCTAATTGGATAAGCGTTGACCGAATATTTGATGGTCAGGATATTCACGCTCCAGCAGCGTTGCGGATTGAGGATGGGCGTATTGCGGAAATTGTGACCGATAATATTCCCGAGTGTAAGCAGCATGTCAGTGGTCTGGTTTCACCGGGTTATGTAGATCTACAGGTAAACGGTGGTGGTGGTGTGTTGTTAAACACTAGCCCTACACCGCAAGGCATGATGGCCATCGCCGGTGCACACCGTCGCTTTGGAACAGTCGCCGTAATGCCAACAGTGATCACTGACCACACTGATGTATTGGTGCAGGTGGCCGCTGCGGCGATTGAGGCGCAAGGGCAGAGCGGGATCATTGGGTTACACATAGAGGGTCCGCATATCTCGCTTAGTCGTCGTGGCACTCATAAAGCGGAATACATACGCCCTTTAGATGCGCAAACGCTAGAAGTTGTAGCTCGATTACGGCAGGCGAACATCTCGGTGATGTTGACGCTCGCACCTGAGGCGGCCACTCTGGAGCAGATAGCCGAGCTAACCGATATGCAGGTGATCGTATCAATGGGGCATACTGATGCCAGTGCAGAAATGATTACCGCAGCTATTGATGCGGGGGCCAGTTGTGCAACGCATTTATACAATGCGATGTCGCCAATGACTGGTCGAGCAGAGGGGGCGGTCGGTGCAATTATCAACTCTGATATTTACTCGGGTATCATTTGTGATGGACACCATGTAGCAGATAGCATGGTCGGTCTTGCTATACGTGCACGGCCGAAGCAAGATCGAATGTTTTTAGTTTCAGATGCTATGGCGACTGTTGGTGGGCCCGAGAGCTTTGAGCTTTATGGACAACAGATAACACTTGATGGTGGACGTTTGATCAATGCGGAAGGCAGCCTTGCCGGTGCGCATGTAACTCAAGCCCAGGCGGTTAAAAGGTTGGTTGACTATACGGGAACCTCTGTTGTTACTGCTTTGCGTATGGCAACGTCGGTGCCGGCGGCTTGTATCGGAAAACCTGAGTTAGGGCGGTTGCAGGGACT
>JALZUX010000321.1 GCA_023301405.1 Granulosicoccaceae bacterium
CGAAGAAATTCAACCAATTCCTCTACTTCTTCTTTGGCCTCTTCAACGCCGGCAACATCTGCAAAAGTCACCTTGACCTGATCTTCCCCTAGCAGCCGAGCTTTACTTTTACCGAAAGACATTGCCCCGCGTCCACCACCGCCTCCTTGCATCTGACGCATGAAATAGATCCATATGCCAATGAAGAGCAGAAACGGAAATGTGTTTAGCAACAACTGCAATAGAAAATTTGGGTTTTCAGGTGGCTCTGCCTCGATGATGACACCCGCATCAAGCAGATCGCCAATCAAAGACCGATTATCCGTCTCGGGGCTGTAAGTGCTGTAGGCACCACCGGAATTGCGCCCGGTGATCTCGCGACCAGCAATATTAGCCGTTTGAATTTGCCCTGATTTAACCTCAGTGATAAATTCAGAGTAGCTGATGGTGGTACCGACCTGCGCCTGCCCACCAAGATTGTTAAAGACTGCCACTAAAATGACAGCGATTACTACCCACAAAAGTACATTTTTTAAAAGGTCGTTCAAACCGAATTCGCCTCGAGTTATTCTTGTCGCCCGGCCATCAATACAACAGGGTTCACATATTATAAACTAATTACCGCTTTAGCTTGCTCTTTGCCAGAATATAAACTTCCCGGCTTCGTGGTCTGGAGGCTGAAGGCTTCCGACTTTTAACGGCAGCAAACTGCTTCCTCATATCTTTATTCAACTCTTCGAACCCCGACCCTTGAAAGGTCTTCACCAGTAAGTTGCCACCCGGGGCTAGGAATTCGTTACACATATCCAGTGCCAACTCAGCCAAATACATTGATCGAGGCTGATCCACCACGGGTTGTCCAGTGAAGTTGGGGGCCATGTCAGACAAAACAAGGTCTACTTTACGGCCGTCGATGAGTTCTCGAATCTGATCCAAAGCCTCGCTTTCAGTAAAGTCTGCCTGAAGTAGTGTAGCTCCTGCGACTGTGTCCATCTCAAGTATATCGACAGCCAGCAAAAAACCCTTGTCCGATAATTTACCAGCCACATATTGCGTCCATCCACCGGGGGCCGCGCCCAGCTCAATGATACACATATCCGGCTTGAGCAAGCGATCTCGCTCATCGATTTCAGCCAACTTATAAACGGCACGAGAGCGCCAGTTCTGCAAACGCGATTTAATCACAAAATCGTCTTTATGATGCTCATTAAGCCAGCGCTGACTACTTTTGCTGCGACTCATCTACTCAATCCAATCAAAATTTCCGCAAGCCTATTAGGGACTACACCTGTCAAACCTGAAAATTACACCAGTCCGCATTTATGCGACCGTTTAAATTGCCACTTCTCCAGAATCAACGCAGGGACGACCTCAGCCACCTTTTTACCAACCTGAACCCAAACCTCAGCAAGCATTTCAAACAAATTACTCCGTTACTAGTCCTGAGACACAATTATCAATTGGATGGACAACCTATTAACCGTGTACACTAGCGACCTTGATTTGTCCGCTCGGACTGCGTGCTCGTTAAGCCAATTAAATATGATCCCCAATAAAAAACAGCTCCGCCTACTAAAATCTTTGTGCCACGCCCTGAAGCCAGTCATTCGCATTGGCCAAAAGGGTATCACTGAACCACTCCTTGCCGAGTTTGAAATCGCTCTTGCCCATCATGAGCTGATTAAAATCAAGGTGGGACTGGGAGACCGCGAAGAAAGAAAGCAAGTCATATCAAAACTTGCCACTGACCACGACGCGAATATAATTCAGCAGATTGGACAAATTGCCGTTTTATTCAAACGCAATCATGAAAAGCCAAGCATTATCTTCCCTAAAAAATCCCTTAAATCCCCCTAAAACCCCTAGGTGAAGCTCTGCAATCAGTAGCCGCACATGGATAACGTAACTAGATGTAGCTCACCTTGACGACCTCATATTCGCGCACACCGCCTGGCGCATCGAATGCGATATCGTCACCTTCCCGCTTGCCAATTATGGCACGCGCCAACGGAGAACTATAGCTGATCAGACCTTGTTTAATGTCTGCTTCGTCTTCACCTACAATTCTGTAGGTCACTGATTTATCAGTATCAAGGTCAGCAAGTTCAACCGTTGTGCCAAAAATTATCCGGCCATCAGTATTCATTTCAGTGATATCAATCACGTGAGCATGTGACAGCTTGGCTTCGATGTTTTTGATCCGCCCTTCAATAAAGCTCTGCTGCTCACGGGCAGCATGATATTCAGCATTCTCTTTGAGATCGCCGTGTTCACGGGCCTCTGCTATCGCCTGTATCACACGTGGCCTTTGAACCGATTTAAGATCACTTAACTCCACTCGCAAGGTTTCAGCGCCCTGTGCTGTTAATGGCACCTTACTCATGTTAACTCCTCATGTATTTCTTCTAGACTGTAGACGTTATTCACTGCCTGGCTCTCAGCAAAATTGACTGCAGCACAGATCGCTTCACCCGCCGCAATAGTTGTAGCGTAGGCAATTCGTTGATTTAGCGCTTCGCGTCGGATCAGAAAAGAGTCTGAAATAGCCTGCTTGCCGTCAGTCGTGTTTATTATCAATGATAGGGCATCATTCTTTATCATGTCTACGACATTGGGGCGACCTTGCTTAACTTTGTTGACCATGGTGCAAGGCGTTCCAGATTGCTCTATCGCATGCTGTGTGCCACTAGTTGCATACAGGGTAAAACCGGCTTGATGAATTTGCGCGGCCAATTCAACAGCTTTTGATTTATCAGCGTCACGCACACTCATCAAAACTGCTCCCGCAGTTGGTAAGGGCATGCCGGCTCCCAGAGAACTCTTACCGAACGCTTCCGCAAAGCTTCGACCACTTCCCATGACCTCACCGGTTGATTTCATCTCCGGCCCTAACAACGGGTCGACACCGGGGAATTTATTAAAAGGAAAAACCGACTCTTTCACCGCATAAAAAGCTGACTTAGCTGATTTAGTTATTCCCTGTTCGGCCAAAGAAACACCCGCCATACAACGCGCAGCCACTGCCGCCAATGGCACACCAGTCGCCTTCGATACAAACGGGACAGTTCGTGACGCGCGCGGATTGACCTCTATGACGTAGATGTCCCCACCTTTTATCGCGAACTGCGCATTGACCAACC
The DNA here is from genome assembly GCA_023301405.1 of Granulosicoccaceae bacterium. Lineage (GTDB taxonomy): Bacteria > Pseudomonadota > Gammaproteobacteria > Granulosicoccales > Granulosicoccaceae. The sequence goes on from JALZUX010000321.1 coordinate 3,120, forward strand.
CTACCACTCCGAGGGCCAACGACATTTTGGTCATTTGCTCTGCCAATTCTGCCTGAATGGCGTCCGAAAGACTGTATGGTGGCAGCGAACAACTGGAATCACCAGAATGCACACCGGCTTGCTCAATGTGCTCCATGATACCGCCAATAATCACGTCTTTGCCGTCACAAATGGCATCGACATCGACTTCTATCGCATCGTCAAGAAATTGGTCTAGCAACACCGGAGAATCATTGGATACCGACACGGCTGTAGCCATGTAGTGGCGCAACTGATCATCGCTATAGACTATTTCCATGGCACGCCCACCCAGAACATAGGAGGGTCGCACCACCAGCGGGTAACCTATTGTTGCTGCAGCATCCAGCGCTTCCTGTTCGGTATTAGCGGTCTGATTTGGTGGTTGGCGCAGACCGATCTTTTCAATCAATTGCTTAAAGCGCTCACGATCTTCAGCCAGATCAATAGCGTCTGGTGAGGTACCGATCACCGGTGCGCCGTGAGCCCAGAGCTTTTCTGCAAGCTTCAAGGGTGTTTGACCACCGTACTGCACGATCAATCCTTTTGGATTTTCAACATGAAGCACCTCTGATACGTCTTCGAACGTTAGTGGCTCAAAATAAAGACGATCTGAGGTATCGTAATCGGTCGAGACCGTCTCGGGATTACAGTTGATCATTATTGTTTCATAGTTGTCCTCACGCATAGCAAGCGCAGCGTGCACACAGCAATAATCAAATTCAATACCCTGACCAATACGGTTAGGGCCACCACCCAATACAACAATTTTATCGCGCTGCGTTGGCTCGGCCTCGCACTCTTCATCGTAGGTGGAATAAAGGTAGGCCGTATTGGTTGCAAACTCTGCAGCACAGGTATCGACGCGCTTGTATACCGGACGCAAATTCATCGCGTGCCGGTGACTACGCACATTATCTTCGGTATCACCAAGCACCGTCGCCAGACGCATGTCTGAAAATCCCTGCCGCTTCAGACGACGCATTTCCACGTGGTCTAATGAATCCAGTGCGCGACCACGTATCGATTGCTCCGCCGCGACCAGATCCTCGAT
>JALZUX010000322.1 GCA_023301405.1 Granulosicoccaceae bacterium
TGCGTGAAGTCAGGTGTTGAGGTCGACTCGCAAAAGTCAGTTCACTTGCCTTCGTAAGTAACAAAATTTACAGTCTCCAATACAGTCGGTCAGTCGGAAACTTGCTAACCAGAAGCGGGCGTTGAGCAAAAATATTTTTGCTGCCAGCCTGTGTGAATCACAGTTGCAGTGGCGTATTGGTAAGCCATGATTTCCAATCCTTCAAGAATAATGCGGTTACACACTATGCAAGCAAACGAATACAAGCATTGGCAGCTTCAGCGTGATAACGATGACATCGCCTGGCTTTCTATTGATCGAGAGGGCGAGAAAACCAATACGCTCGGTGCCGAGGTCATCGCTGAACTAGACCTCATCCTAGATGTTCTGGCAGCTGACTTACCCCGTGGGCTGGTGGTTCGTTCAGCGAAAGAATCTGGCTTTATTGCCGGTGCGGATATTCGCGAGTTTGAAGCATTTACAGATGCTGCATCGGTTACCGAGCAGGTGAAAAAAGGCCATGCGGTTTTTGCCAAACTCGAGAATCTGGGCTGCCCGACGGTCGCGGCGGTAAGTGGTTTTTGTCTAGGTGGTGGCTATGAACTGGCGCTGTGCTGCAAGTACATTATGGCGCTTGATTCTGACGATACACGTATTGGTTTGCCAGAAGTAAAGCTGGGTATTATTCCCGGCCTAGGTGGTACGGTGCGCTTAAATGAGCGCGTTGGTGGTATGAAAGGATTGACGGCCATGCTTACCGGGCGCTTACACCGCGCTGGTCAAGCACGCGGACTAGGCATGATCGACGAAGTGGTCAGTCCAAATAGTGATTTGCGTTGGGCTGCAAGACGCGCAGTAATGCAAAAGCGCAAGTTCAAAGGCGCGGGGATGGTTGCAAAAGTCACCAATACCGGTTTTGCGCGCAACAAGCTTGCTGATCAAATGGTGAAAAAAACCGCTGCCAAAGCCAACCCTGAGCACTATCCGGCGCCGTTTACACTGATTGAAATGTGGCGAGAGCACGGCGGCGATCGCCGTGCAATGTTCAACGCTGAAGCAGAGCAGATTGGCCAGTTAATGGTCACGCCTGCCGCCCGTGGGTTGCAACGCGTGTTTCATCTGATGGAACGCCTGAAAGGGCTGGGTAAGCAGGGTGAGTTCACTTGCCGCCGTGTGCATGTGATTGGTGCTGGAGTGATGGGCGGTGATATTGCGGCTTGGTGTGCGCTTCAGGGCATGGAGGTCACGGTACAGGATCGTGAAATGAAGTACATCGAGCCTGCGGTTGCTCGTGCTAAAAAATTGTTTAAAAAGAAAACCCGCAGCAAGCATGCGGCTGCCGCAGCAATGGCGCGCTTTATACCCGATGTTGATGGTAAGGGCGTACCCCGTGCCGATGTAATTATCGAGGCGATTTTCGAAAATACCGAGGCTAAGCAGGCATTGTATAAGGCGCTTGAGCCGCGTATGAAAGATGACGCCGTACTGGCAACCAATACGTCGGCAATACCATTAGAAACACTATCAACTGTGCTGGCAAAACCAGAACGCCTAATTGGCCTGCACTTTTTTAATCCTGTCGCTAAAATGCCATTGGTTGAGGTGGTTCACGCTACCGACACTGATGCTCAAATGGTTTCTCGCGGCAGTGCTTTTTGCGGTCAAATTAGCCGATTTCCGTTGCCGGTTAAAAGCAGTCCCGGGTTTCTGGTGAATCGGGTGCTGGCGCCGTATATGTTAGAGGCCATGAAACTGTTTAACGAAGGCATGAGCAAAGAATCAATAGATGCGGCAGCGTTGCATTTTGGCATGCCTATGGGCCCGATCGAACTTGCTGACACTGTTGGTCTTGATGTGGGTCTAAGTGTGGTGCAAAAATTAGGTGGAGACGAAGTAAAGGCTGCTGTAGAGCATTTGCAGAAAATGATTGATGATGGTCAGCTTGGCAAAAAATCGGGTCAGGGTTTTTATCAATGGCAGAACGGTAAGCCGGTCAAAGCTCCTCACGAAGCCGATAGCAAGATCGAGGCGACCGCTGAACGGCTGATGAAACCATTTCTTGATGAATGCAAGGCATGTAGTGCGGATGGTATTGTCGAGGATGATGATCTGTTAGACGCTGGCATTATTTTCGGGACGGGCTTTGCACCTTTTCACGGTGGTCCGATGAATTACCTAAACAAGCAATCGTAGCGCGACAGGAAAATACTATGTCAAATACTCTAAGGCCCGTGGCTGTTGTCGGCGGTATGCGCATTCCGTTTTGTCGCTCAAACTCCGCGTACTCGACTGTATCAAATCAAGACATGCTGACCACAGCGCTGAACGGTCTGGTTGAAAAATATAATCTGGCCGGTGAGCAGATTGATGAAGTAGTCGCCGGTGCGGTAATTACTCACAGCAGAGATTGGAATCTTGCCCGGGAATCAGTATTGGGCACAAAGTTGTCTCCGCTTTCGCCAGGTTTAACGATGCAGCAAGCCTGTGGCACCAGTTTGCAAGCGGCGCTGACGTCATCGGCTAAGATTGCTACCGGCCAGATAGACTGTGCAATAGCGGCCGGCACTGACACCGTCAGTGATGTACCGATTGTGTTCGGGCGCAAGTTTTCACGCCGTCTGGTGCAGTTGGGACGCGCGCGCTCGGTGATTGATAAATTAAAGCTGTTAAAAGGTTTTGGCCCCGGTGAACTTAAGCCGCTTCCACCTTCGGTCAATGAGCCGCGCACGTTGCTAGCGATGGGGCAGCACTGTGAATTGATGGCACAGGAATGGGGCATCACTCGCGAGGCGCAAGATGAATTGGCTTACCAAAGCCACCATAACGCAGCCAAAGCTTATGATGAAGGTTTTTTCGATGATCTGATCACGCCGTGTGAGAAAGTCGTTCGTGACAACAACATGCGCCCTGGAACCTCAACGGAGAAGCTGGCAGCCTTGCGCAAGGCTTACGAAAAAGGCGACAAAGGCACGCTGACGGCGGGTAACAGTACGCCGTTGACCGATGGCGCTTCCAGCGTGTTGCTGGCCAGTGAGGAATGGGCTAAAGAGCGCGGATTACCAATATTGGCGTATTTGACTCACGGTCAGACTTCTGCCGTGGATTTTGTTGGTGGTGAAGGGTTGTTGATCGCGCCGGCCGTGGCGGTAAGTAAAATGCTGGATAAGGCAGGAATATCACTTCAGGACTTTGACTTCTATGAAATCCATGAAGCGTTTGCAGCGCAGGTATTGTGTACCCTTGCCGCTTGGGAATCAGAAGAATATTGCCGTGATCGGCTGGGACGTTCATCGGCGATGGGCAGTATTGATCGGTCAAAGCTGAATGTGAAAGGCAGCAGCTTGGCGGTTGGTCATCCGTTTGCTGCTACTGGCGCTAGAATTATGGGCACGCTGGCGAAAATTATCGATGAAAACGACGGTGGTCGCGGGCTAATTTCTGTTTGCACAGCAGGTGGGATAGGCGTAACAGCGATCCTGGAGCGATAAGCAAGTGAGACGCCTTGGTCTGATTACGGTAAAACTGTTTCGCTCAAGTTGGCTGGGAATTATGGTCTCCGTGGTGGCAGTGGGGTGGAGCCATACCGCAATGAGTCAATCAAGCCATGAACACGCACCGAACTATGATCAATACACGTTGCAGGCGAGCGCGGAAGGTGACGTTGAAAATGACCTGATGCTGGTCAGGCTGAAGGTGGAGTATGAAGACCAGGAAGCGGTGGTGTTGGCTAGTAAGGTCAATACCGATATGCAGTGGGCGTTAGATCAGGTCACCGATTTACCATCGATCAAGGCGAAAACTGAAAGTTACACCACCCGTCCCATTTACAAGGAAAGGAATATTGTCGGTTGGCGTTCGGCGCAGACGATTTCATTATCAGGGCAGAACTTTGATGAGCTGAAAGCGGTGTTGCAAGTATTGCAGGGCAAGTTGCAGGTGCAGAGCATGGCTTTTCAACCCACTGATGCAACACGCAAAAGCGCCGAAGATCAATTGGTTAATCAGGCGTTGGACAATTTCAAACACCGTGCCGCTATTATTCAGAAGAATATGGGCGCGTCGGGCTACCGGATTATACAAATTAATATCAATACCGGTGGTCGGCAAGCGGGGCGCATAAGCACAAAGACGATGAACCTCGCGCGCAGTGCCAGCGTTGTTGCTTCACCGGCTGTTGAAAGTGGCGAATCGAAAATAAGCGTGAGCGTCAGCGGTCAGATACAATTGCAGTAGGACCGCGGCTCACTGATTACAGGCATCTGGTCGTCTGGTCAGCAACTGTGGTCGTTGCCAATAGAGTCAGTTTCTGGCAATAGTCTACATTGATTATGTAATTACACTAATAATTGAGGAAGTCAGAGTATGAAAATACTGGTCGCTGTGAAACGTGTGCTCGACTACAACGTCAAAGCTCGCGTCAACGCGGACGGTACGGGAATCGATCTTGCGAATGTCAAGATGTCGATGAACCCGTTCGACGAAATTGCCGTTGAGGAAGCCTTGCGTATCAAGGAAGCGGGCAAGGCTGATGAAGTCATTGCTGTCTCAATTGGTATAAAGCAGTCTCAGGAAACCATTCGTACGGCGCTGGCGATGGGCGCTGATCGTGGTGTTCTGATTGAAACCGACGAAGAAGTTCAGCCGTTGGCAGTGGCGAAGTTGCTTGCCGCTGTGGCTGCTCGCGAAGAGCCCGGGTTAGTGATCGTGGGTAAGCAGTCAATTGACGATGACAGCAACCAGACCGGCCAAATGCTGGCTGCCCTGATGGATTGGCCACAGGCGACTTTTGCATCGGAAGTAGATATTGACGGTGACAAAATCAAGGTAACTCGCGAAGTTGATGGTGGACTCGAGTCCATTCAGGTATCGATTCCGGCAGTAATTACCACAGATCTACGCCTCAATGAGCCGCGCTATGCCAAGCTGCCGAACATCATGAAAGCTAAGAAGAAGCAGCTTGATGTTCTGACCCCGGCTGAACTGGAAGTCGACATCGCTCCACGATTAATTCCGTTGAAGGTCGAAGAGCCAGAACAGCGCAAGGCCGGGGAAATTGTCGGCAGTGTCGCTGAGCTCGTAGACAAGCTTCGAGATGAAGCGAAAGTCATTTAAGTTACCGGAAAATAACAGGAATTATCATGACTACATTAGTGATAGCAGATCACGATAACAATGAACTTAAGCCATCAACACTAAGCGTTGTTGCGGCGGCACAGGCATTGGGCGGTGACATTGTTGTATTGGTTGCGGGCCAAGGGTGTGCCGCTGTGGGCGAGCAATCAGCAAAGGTAGCGGGGGTGAGCAAGGTGCTTGTTTGTGATGACGCAGCCTATGCCAACCAACTAGCTGAAAGCGTTGCACCGCTTATTGTTGGTATTGCCGCTGATTATTCGCATATTATGTTTTCAAACACCGCAAGCGGCAAAAATATCATGCCACGAGCGGCGGCAAAGATGGACGTTGCGGGGATCAGTGACATAACAGAAGTAGTCAGTGCTGATACTTTTGTCCGGCCCATCTATGCGGGTAACGCGATGCTTACTGTTCAAAGCAAAGACGACTGCAAAATGATTACTGTGCGTACTACAGCGTTTGAAGCTGTGGCTGCTGACGGCGGATCAGCTGGAATTGAAGCGCTGGCGGCAGGTGCTGCCAGTGATAAGGTTAGCTGGATTGGTCAGGAACTAACCAAATCTGATCGACCCGAGCTAACAAGTGCTTCGATCGTTGTTTCCGGTGGGCGCGGGATGCAAAGCGGCGAGAACTTCGCCATGCTTGAGTCAGTCGCTGAAAAACTTAACGCCGCTGTTGGTGCTTCACGAGCCGCCGTGGACGCAGGCTTTGTGCCCAACGATTACCAGGTGGGACAAACCGGCAAGGTGGTCGCCCCTGATCTTTATATTGCCGTTGGTATTTCTGGTGCTATTCAGCATCTAGCCGGTATGAAAGACAGTAAAGTTATCGTGGCGATCAACAAAGACGAAGAGGCGCCGATTTTCCAAGTCGCAGACTACGGGCTGGTTGCAGATCTATTTGATGCGGTGCCTGAGCTTGATGCGGCGTTGGCGAAGGGCTAACAATATTTGTCAGGTTGACTGACATCGGTTATTTCAAAAAGCACCGCACGTCGGTGCTTTTTTTTGCGTGTTAAGCAGATTTAATGCGCAGCGCTAGCGGTCGGCAATCGTATTGCGCGGATGGCCATTATCGTATGCACCGTAAATTGCTATAAAATCAATATAATCGTTAAAAATCTTTTTTTATTCCGGAGATTAGTATGAGCTATAACGCACCAGTTAAAGACATGCGCTTTGTACTTGAGCGTGTGGTCGGGATGGCCGAGGTTTCAGCGTTACCGGGGTACGAAGATGCGACCCCTGATATTGTAACGGCCATATTAGAAGAAGCAGGGAAGTTTGCCAGTGAGGTTTTGGCTCCGTTAAACCATGTAGGCGACCAACAAGGCGCTAAATGGTCCAAAGAAGGGGTAACTACCCCTGCCGGCTGGAAAGAAGCTTATGCCCAATTTTCCGAAGCTGGTTGGAACAGTTTGGCATTTGATCCTGAATTTGGTGGTCAAGGCATGCCGGGTATGCTGTCAGCAGCCGTACAGGAAATGTGGCACAGCTCCAACATGGCCTTCGGTTTGTGCCCGTTGCTAACCCAGGGGGCGGTGCATGCGATTGCGTCGCACGCATCGGACGATCTCAAACAGAAATACCTTGAGAAAATGATTACCGGTGAGTGGACCGGTACGATGAACTTGACTGAGCCCCAGGCAGGCTCCGATTTAGCCGCCGTCAGAGCACAGGCAGTGCCGGTCGATGATCACTACATGATCAAAGGTCAGAAAATTTATATCACTTATGGTGATCACGACATGACAGAAAATACGGTTCATCTAGTGCTTGCCCGCACCCCTGATGCCCCGGAAGGCGTCAAGGGGATTTCATTATTTGTATGCCCCAAGTTCCTTGTTAACGAAGACGGATCACCCGGTAAGCGCAATGACGCGCGCTGTGTCTCTATAGAGCATAAGCTTGGTATACATGCCAGCCCGACTTGCGTGATGTCGTTTGGCGATGACGAGGGCGCTGTCGGTTATCTGGTGGGAGAAGAAAATCGTGGCTTGGTGTATATGTTCACGATGATGAATGAAGCACGACTAGCAGTGGGGATCGAAGGTTATGCGATGGGGGAAATGGCTTACCAGCGAGCGGTTGCATTTGCTAAGGATCGCAAACAGGGCCCAGTAATGCTAGTGGGTGGTGACGGCATAGTAAATCATCCCGATGTCCGGCGTATGCTGATGACCATACGGGCTCAAGTTGAAGCGGCGCGGGTAATGGCGTACGACTGTGCGTGTGCTTTTGATTTTGCTGCAAAACACACTGATGAAGAGGTGCGTGCAAAGTTTAATCGTCGCGGAACCTTGCTGACACCTATCGTAAAAGGTTGGTCAACAGAAGTCGGCGTTGAAATGTGCTCTTTGGGGGTGCAAGTGCACGGCGGAATGGGCTTTGTTGAAGAAAC
>JALZUX010000323.1 GCA_023301405.1 Granulosicoccaceae bacterium
AAATCGGCACCGGCCTGCTGACATTCTTCAAGTGCCTGCGTTGTATCAACAGCGCCCATTGGAATGGTTGGCGCTATAAACAAGCCTACCAACAGTTCACTGCAGAGCTTCTCAAGGGCTGATTCTGCCTTAGACCAAACGTTGTGTTTTTCTGGAAAGTAGCTTGGCAAAGACGTTTTGATCAAGCCAACTGTGAATTTATCAGACATAGTATTTGTTCCTATTTATGCAGATAGCCATCAGCAATAACCAACGATGTCACCATTGCCTATTCAGCCAACTCAGCCAAAGGAATGGCCTGGTTGGTAACGCCTGCTGTACCGGTTACAATTGTGAGCTTGAATTTCAAATAGATTTTCGACATGCAGTTAAGTGTGTTTGCTAGTCCAACGCGGCGATAAGACGATCCAATCGTACACGACCGGTCTCGTGAAGCCACTTGCGTAAAACTGTTTCACCGTGCTCGCCATAGATGCCTATTGCGTCTGACCAAAGTGCACGACCACACATAAAACCATTAAAATCTACTCCGGCAGTTCGAGCCATCCGCAACGACGCCTCAAAACGTTCGAACGCTACACCTGCACTTAAGTAGACAAGCTTATGATTTACAGCAGGCTCTGCAGCAGCGCGAAATGCATTCATCGCGTCGTCTGTGGTCATCACGGCCTCGCCAAAGCCTTCAACAAAATCGAGATCAACAGGGACTTCAACTTTCAGCACATCGGCATAGTATCGCTCGCCTGCAAATTCTTCAGTTGCGCGTCGAACCAGATCCGGTTTTAACAGTGCGTACTCTTTGGTGCCGGGTTGTAGCGCGGGGTGATACACCAGCGGCTCCATCAAAAATACTAGCTCGTGATCTACACACTGTTGTCCGACAGAGGCTACTACCTCCTGTTTTCTGCTATTAAGCCCACTGTCATCATCTGGTGCGTAGTACATAAAGAATTTTAATTGTTTGACACCGAGCCTGGCGTAATCTTCAATCGATAAGTTGTCAGGCAATAGTGTGATTTTGTCACCTTCGGCGAAGTGATACACATCAGCTTCGTAAGCCACCATAGGCGCACAAGTAGCTGGGTAGTCGGGAATGAGCTCGGGGCCCGTCTGTGCATCAACCAGCACCGTGCTCGCACCCTGCCCAAGCACCTCTAACACCGCACGTTTGAATATAATAAAATCGTCTGGGCTAGCCCGGTTACCACGCGCTGTTTTTATTGTGGCTTCAAGCCCACTACCAGCATCAACTGCCACGCCGTGAATCGCACTAGACTGATTCATAGTTCCGCCGCCGTAGGAAAAATTTTCGGAAAATTTGGCGCTTCATGCTCTGCTTGCCAAAATTCAAGCATGTCAGGTGTAGGCGTAAACAAGGAAATTGAAAAACCCGCCATTTCCTGAGTAGTAGAAAACGAACCCACCATCGCAGAAGTAGTGGGTATATTTTTTTCAGTCAGTAACCGTGATACTTCTCCATAAACGGTCAGTAACTCCATCATCGTCGTACCGCCGGCGCCATTGATCAAAATAACGGTAGTAGTGCCTGCACTAATAGGCCTTTCATCCAGCAATTCACCTACCATGTATCTGACCAGCTCGTTAACCGGCTCGACTTTTCGACGGCTGACACCCGGCTCTCCGTGAACGCCCATGCCAATGAATACTTCATCTTCAGGCAAACTGAACATTAACTCGCCGGTCAATGGTGATACACCAGGTGCTACCGCCGCACCCAGTGTTCGTATTTTCGACCTAACCGACTCACCAAGCGCTATCAGTTCATCGAGAGGCATATTATTTTCAGCAGCAGCACCTAGCACCTTGTACATAAACATAGTGCCTGCTGCTCCACGGCGCTCATGCTCTTGATCCTTCGGCGCTGATGAAATATCGTCATACATTAATAATGGCTGCACATTGAGCCCGTCGTCCTGAGCGAGCAAAGCGGCAGCATTACCGTTGATCACATCACCTTCATGGCGGGAAATCAGTAACACCGCACCAGCATCACCGGTTACCTCTTCAATGCCTTCAAGAATCAGGTCAGGTGATGGTGCTGCAAACACATCACCGACCACATTTGCATCAAGCAACCCACGCCCGACAAAGCCCATTGCTATCGGTTCATGACCCGAGCCGTTACCAATTAAAATTGCGACCTTGTCTTGCTTAGTTCTTAACTGCACCCGTCGAACCACCCGCCGGTTTTCACCCCGCTGAACAACACTTGGATACGCTGCGACAAAGCCGTCAATCATATCGTCCGGCATGCGTTCTTTTAAATTAAACAGCTTCTTCATTTTTTTATTCCGATGATTCACGACTCACGGATGACGCAGGCTGTGTTAATTTTGCAGTCCCTGAGTCTGGATCCAACACATCGCCATTAGTTACATTATTTTCCGGTGACACAAATTGCGCAAAAATCACCAGTAGCTCCACCACCGATGTAGCACCAGCATCTATATGACCGACACCTGCCCCCTCTACATACTTTGCCCGTCCACGCCTGGCGGGCATATCAATTGTATTGTTACAACCGCTACGCGCTGCAGCGAGCGCATCATCGATATTGCTTTCCAGTGATGCCGGAATCAACGCATCAAGCATTGTCTTGTCTCCCGCTACAGCCTGTCCCATTTGATTAATGCGCTCGGCTGCCGCGGCAAGTGCATCGGGTAACATCGCATCGCCTTTTTCTGCTTTGTCTAATGCGCCAATCAGAAGACTAAACAATGAACCCGACGCACCACCAGCAGCCTTTCGAAAGGCTTTAACCGGAGTGGCTTGATCAGCGCCCGCGGCGCGTATGCCTCTTACCATTGTGCTGCCGTGATCGCCATCACCGGTAGCTGCATCTAATGCATTAAGGTGTGGTTCAAGCTCTTCGAAGCGCTTGATCCATGCATTATAGATCTGCTCCATCATGCGAAAGTTTTGCGCATAAAAGCTAATGCTCTAGCTGCAGCATCTGTTGCGTCCGGTTCAATATTGCGCCAAATATTTAGATCACCACTGGCGGGGTTGCCGGCTATCACAAACATTTCAGCAACAATCCATCCATCGTAACCAATGGCGTTGAGCCCACTCTTAACTTCTGACCAGGGAACATGGCCGGATCCGGGTACGCCGCGATCATTATCGGACACATGAAAATGAACTAATCTGTCGCCAGCCTGAGTGATCGCAGCCTTGATATCTTTCTCTTCAATGTTTAGATGAAACGTATCTAACAATGCCCCCACCTGATCGGAACCAGAAGCTTCTGCCATAGCAACAGCTTCAGCAGATGTATTAACCAGATCAGTTTCAAATCGATTGATCGCTTCGATACCAAGCTTGACACCGTGCGCTCGCAGGTCGCCATCAATCTCTGCAAAAGCCGCCGCCGAACGCTCAGCCCTTATAGATTTATTTGCAGGGTCATAGACTCCCCAGGGCGCGTACACTACACCTGCCAATCCACTGGAGCCTGTTTTCGCTGTGGTGCTAATTGCCCACTTCAAATAATCAATACCGGCTTGCCGAATAGTTGGGTCATCAGAAGTAATATCGGCCGCCGCTGATAAGCCATCAGAACATGTGACTTCCAGTCCATGATCGCGAACCGACTTGCCCAGTGCTGCCGCTTTCTCATCAGTCATACCAAGCAACGATACCTCAACGCCGTCATAGCCAAGATCGGCAACCGTTTTCAGAATGGGGGTAATATCATCCGTCCATCTCGCCATCCATAGGCCTGCATGCACACTGAATTTCATTTATGTTCCTCTTCATCAATTGCGCCACAGAAAAACCCGACACTATAAACGCAACACTAGTATCACATTCAAAAAGCACATGATACAACGGCTATTACGCCGCACCAATTCAAACGCAACCTCCACTGATCATTACTACCGCCGGAAGCAAAGCCGCATCTGTCGCTATTCACGATGTCAGTAACCACACCGCCTCGGCTGGAATCGTCACCAGCAAATTTTGCCCTGTTACCAGCCCTTCCACATCGTTCGGATTACAAACCGCCTGAACATTCTGATCACCTATTGTCAGCTTTAACCGTGTTTGAGTGCCCAAATATACTGTATCAACTAATGTTGCACTCAATGTGTTGGGCTGTGATTGATCAGCTGCAATTCGAATATTCTCGGGCCGAAAAGTCAAAGTGCCGGTACCACTAGCTGAGTTCTGTGGTAGTTCGAGTTTGCCAAAAGATGAATCAAATAGTCCGCCTTCGGCATGCCCTGGTATAAAGTTCTGACCGCCAAAAAATCGTGCTGTCGATTCATCAACAGGTCTTTTATAAAATACATTGGGGCTATCATATTGTTTCATGCACCCATCTAGAATAAGCGCAACTTTGTCTGCCAGCACCACAGCCTCTTCTTGATCATGGGTGACAAAAATAGTGGTAATACCCATCTCTTGTTGCAGCGACCGGATAAGATCACGCATCTCAAATCGTAAGTGTGCATCTAAATTTGATAACGGCTCATCGAGTAACAGAACATCGGGCTGTACAATCAAGGCACGAGCAAGGGCAACACGCTGCTGCTGTCCGCCAGATAATTCACTCGGGCGACGTTGCCCTAAGTCAGGTAACTTCACCTGCTCTAACATCGCACCTACACGTTGATCAATCTCTGCCTTATCAACCTTACGCATCTTTAGTCCAAAACCAACGTTGTCAGCCACACTCATGTAGGGAAACAACAGATAGTTTTGAAAAACCATCACCACTCCGCGATGCTCAGGCTTATCATTGAGCACCGAGCGCCCATCAAAGGTGACATCACCCGATGTAGGTTCAAGCAGACCAGCGATCATTTTCATCGTGGTTGTCTTGCCGCAACCCGAAGGGCCTAATAGCGCCGTCAGTTCTCCGGATTTAATTTCCAGTGAAAGACGATCTAGCGAAGGCTCAGTAGCACCGGGATAGACCTTAGTCAGGGATTTTATAGATACGTGTGTCAAATTTGGCCAAAGCCTCCAACAGCCCCGCTACGACCAGAGAGATGGCGAGCGGTCAGTAACAGAATAAAGATACCCGGCAAAATGTAAATCATGCCTATAGCACCAGTGATGTCATTACGACCGGACGTTGCAAAATTAAACAGCAGCAACGGCAATGTAACGACTCTTCCACCACCTATAAGCAAGGTGAGAATGTACTGACTCCACGACACCAGAAAGGCAAACAAACCGCCCACAATGATACCGGGCAGAATCGCAGGCAAGGTGACATACCAAAATGTCTTCAGTGGTGAAGCACCCAGCGAACGTGCTTGCGATTCGAAGGCAGGGTCATAATTTGAAAAGATACCAGACATGACCAAAATCATATAAGGCAGCGTTGGAATCAGGTGCACCAGAATCACACCGCCCACTGTATTGTTGAGCCCCATCGATATGAAGACTGAATGAATGCCCAGTACCACCGCGATACCCGGCACGATAATCGGTGCAAGAATTAATAGTTCGATAAATTCTTTGCCACGAAATTTATACATCCCCAATGCACGACCGGCCGGTACGCCAATCAAAATTGACAAAACGGTTGCTGTTAATGAGATGCCAATGGTTAACCACAGACTGTCTATCACACCGGAGGTATCAGAAAAAGTGTATTCCCACGCTTTCATCGACCACTTAGTTGGCAATAGATTCGGGAAAAACCAACCGTGCGCAAATGACCAAATAGCCAACGGTATCAACGGCAGAACCAGCCAGATAATAAGAACGGCTCCGGTCAGAAAACGAAAACTGCGTACACCACGAGATTCTTTAGCGCTCATGTCAACCCCTGATTCGGCGGCGCGAATAGCGCACGTAAAGATAAATCATCAGGCCGCTGAGGATCGCAATAACAATGGCCATGGCCATGGCTTCAGGCCGTGCGGCAAGATCTACATCTGTGTATTTCCGGTAGGCAAGAACCGGTAGTGCAGCCGGAAAATTTGCACCGAGAATGGCCGGGATTTCATAAGCGCCAAACGTAAATGCAAATACCATCACAGACGCTGACAACATACCGGGGAATATCAACGGTAACAGCACGTATCGGAATGTCTGCCAGCGAGAAGCCCCCAAGGAGCGCGCAACACTCTCGTAGTCCTCACCGATGGATTGCATATTAGCCAACACTATCACTCCGATAAACGGCACTTCCTTCCAAACATATTGCAAGATAATACCAATAGCGTATGGATCAAAAACCAGCTCAGGAAACTCGCTGGTCCTGGTAATCATGCCCCACTCCGACGCCAAGCGCGCAAAACTACCCGATTGTGAAAACAGGTACAAAATACCGATGGCGCCCACCAAATGAGGCACAGTCAAATTTAGTTGAAACAAAAAATTGACCACCGCCCTGCCGACAAACTGGCGGCGTAACAGCAAAGCCGCACCCACCGCCAGCACCGACGAAATAACGGTTGATGTAAACGCTATGTGCAGCGTTAGCAAGAATGATAGATAAAACTCACGATCAGTAAACACCGACACGTACGCACTGAAGTCAGGTTCGGTTAACCCAATCACCGGCATATAATTGAAGCTGCGCATTAGACCAATAAGAAGGCCGCCGAAAAACAGCAGCCCTATAACCAACAGTGCAGGCATCAACAACAAGAATATTTTAAATCGGTCGGACATTTATAGACTTATCGGTATCGCGTTTCGAATAGTAGAAATAAAAAATAAATACAGAAATGCATCGCACAGATCGATTCGGCTGATCATGATTAACCTGACCAGCCGAACCTTCTTAGCAAACTGCTATTGCGCTAATTCCCCACGTTTTCAAGCCAGCCTTTTTCGATAGCCGAAATCCAAGACGACTGTAACTCAGGCAACGCGGTTTTCGCCAGTTCGGCAGCAGGCACTACATTAGGGTGCGTTTTTATAGTTGCAAATTT
>JALZUX010000324.1 GCA_023301405.1 Granulosicoccaceae bacterium
CATTCCTGCTGAACTTAAGTCCAGCAACAACCACAACCCCACAACCTAGGGCCACAACAGCGTGACGATAAAACCGACGCTCAACGGCCTTAAACTCCCACCACTTCCACGACCCCGGCCAAAACGTGCCCATATCTCCACTTCAGGTGATCAGCTGCTGTGGCTCCAGCGCTGCGTCTGGCCTCGCCCACCCTATAGCGCTCCGAGGAATTCAGCCCATGCGACCCGCCACTTCCTCGATTATTTAACTGATCGCCCAAGTTCGGTCATCCCGTGACCGGCCGCCTCTCCGCCAAAATATCAATCTCAAAGGTAAACACTAATTCACCGTATTGGTTGTAGGCTTCATTGCGGCTGCGAATGATGCCCCAGCGATTGCGTATCACCTTATCGGGCTTTTCAATGATTTCGTAGGTGTAGGTTAGGATATGTCCCGGTCGCACCGGCTTTAACCATTTCATGTGTCGAAAACCAACTCCCACGCCGTTACGCCTACTATCTTTCACACCAGTGGCATAGCGCTCCATGTAGGAAACCATTAATCGCATCCATACAGCACTAATGTGCCAACCGGAAGCCACCAGCCCTTTGTGCAAACCCTCGCGGGCAATATCAGCATTAGTGTGCATACCATGCGGAGCATAAGTGCGGGCAAAATCAATAATCTCTTTTTCGCCAAAGGTATGATTGCCAAAGACGTGAAACTCACCCACCGGAATATCTTCAAACCAACGAGTACGAAAAAAATGCTGTGGCTCAGTCATTAGCTGAATCCCATTTTCCTTGCGTGGCAACCAGCACATCGGTGGTTAATTGAATTACTTTTTTGTGGTGCTGATTAGATACACTGATTTCACAGTCAATGAGGCCATACCCCGGGTACTCAGTGGATAATTTGCGATCCACAATTGTCACTGCTGCAATCAGCGTATCACCTGCAAACACTGGCATCAGCCAGCGCAAAGAGTCAACACTCGTTGAACCTGATGATTGGATATTTTCCCGGTTTAAGGAATCGACAAATAGACGCATCATCAACGCACAAACCTGCCAGCCACTTGCGCAGTGGCCGCCAAAAATTGATGTTTCGGCTACCACCGGATCAAGATGGTATGGCTGTGGATCAAAATCAGTGGCGTATTCAATGATATCAGCCGCTGCAATGGTGATAGCGCCTGTCTCCAGAATTTTGCCTATTTCAAGATCTTCCCAATATTGCTGCTGCACAGTGCTTTTTTCTCGATAAGTTAAATTGGCCAACTGCCCATCGTACCAGCACGGACAACTGCTATTCCAGCCACTTGCGGCGATTGCCACTCGCAATCAGTAGCAATTCGTTTCTGTTCAAAACACAGCGGCCTCATCCATAGTCGATGCCATTTGTGCTCAGATATCCATGCATACTCCGCGCGCGCGCCATCCATTAAACACAACAAGCACACCACCTATCTTCACAAAACCCACACTCACAAGGTCAAGGTGTACTGAATGGGATTCAGCCAGCAAGAGCCTATGGCCAACTACGCCGTCGCCGCGTGACGAGCACAATCAGGCGAGATGAGAAGCACAAAGGCAGTGTTGATTGATTTCGCCTAGTGGTGAATAGGCACGCTGCTATTTTAACAATAGCGCCTGAGTGCACGCCCGCAGCTATATGGTTTCATTCAACCCTCTTTGCCACCGATCGCTTCGTGAATTGCACGGGCCACCCGACACATCGTGTTAACCGTCAATCAACTCATCAGCTATCACTTTTAACAAGAAAGTCTCCCTATCAATTGAAAGCCCTTTCTTGTCGCTACCAGCAATCACCGCTTCATTGTGTGTTATGGCCGCATGGATATTTATCCACAGTGGCGTCATACCATTACTCACCTCATATGACTCGAAAGCTGTCTCACCCAAGGATTCATCAATCTCACAAACATAGCAATGGGAAATCATATGAATAATATCGGCGTCGGCTTTGTACCACGGTCGGAACTCTTCATAACGAGCAAATTCTTGTACATTGCGTACGCCCTGCGCGCCGGTCTCTTCGTTTAGCTCGCGCACTAAGCCTGCTACTTCATCTTCATCCGGGTCTATGCCACCACCCGGCAAGCTGTAGTCGTCATAGCGCCGAGTATAAAGCAATAGAATATCATTATTCCTAACCACAATAGCGCGTGCAGCGTGACGCTGCACGAGCGTAAACTCACTAGCCGCTGTGACATCATCAGGAGAAACATCAGGGTGAAAAGCAGTTTTTAAAAGTCGCATAAATAGAAATCTACAGCCGGGAGTCTTTGAGAAAGCTACAAATATATCTGGCCACAGAACTTGTATGGTCGGCCAAGTTTATAGAAGCAGCCACATTGTACATCGACAAGGTGTCTACCCGTGAATAGCGGTCGTAACAAGCGCTGCTATCAAGCAAAAAATTGGCGCACTACAAATTAACTTTAAAAAGATAGTCACCCTACCTCGACATACCAATGACGCCAAACGCACTTCAAAAAAATTCACGTGGGCGCTTGCAAGAGTTGCAGTGTGACGAGTGCAGATCACTGTCTCATCAATGCGCACCCATCCCTGCAATCGACTGCACAATGGCACTCGTGGACGCAGCACCAGAATTGGCGAACAATTTCCGCGCTACCCTGCCGGGCCGTGATCGCTCATCGCGGCGCCCGCTTGGGCTGAGCATCTGCGCCACGGAAGCAACCAACCCCAAATCAATACGATCAGAAAATAAAGCAGCCAAAGCGCCTAAGACTTCCACAACCACAAACGGGGCGTGGTTAGGTCACCCCCGCGGTTTTCTGCGACCGAGTAATGCTGCTAGACCCAAAGTGATAATCCAATTCTTAACTCAACGCGGCAAGTATCAGCGATCCGGCGCTCTACTTTTTTGCTTCATTCACGCGCATTGATGAATTACTACACACGAATTATTACGCTTAAGCTCGCAAATTACATAAAATTTGTGGGTTACCTCACTTTTGCCAAGCATCTTTTCAGTTACAATATTGCAACAGTGTACCCCGTACACGGTAAGCTGGGCATCACCGCCGCTTACCCTTCTAAAAATATCGCCACTATGTTTGGCGCAAACAGCCAGAAAACTTATGATGAAGATCCTACGCAGAACGGATGCTCTTGTCGTTATTTTGTCTACCCTAATGATGGGTTGTGCAAAACAATTACCAGAACTCCCAATAGATATAAAACCAGCTCCAGCGTCAGCAGCCAAGTTGACCTCGAATGGCGTGATCACCTACGAAGAAATGGAATCTTCTAATGTCAGAAACTTTCCATTAGATCTAATTGCCAACGACCTGGTTAAAGCACTTTCGCTTGTTCCACAAATAAACCCGCGATTTACCTCTGTTCACGCGCCCACTTCTGCCTCTGAGTTTGACAAACTGATAAAAGACTCAATGTTGCAGCAAGGCTACAGCTTCGAAGGTAGGCGCTTTGGATCTAACAACCAGCAACTATCCACGTCGTTTATGGAAACCGAAACAGAGTTTGAGCACAGCGAACTTACCGCAATCATGGCGCTGAACAGCGTTCTGATCAAGCGCACTTACTTAATTCAAAAGAACACTGTTGAGCCAAAAGGCTCATATAGTATTCGCGGTGCCAATCAGGCATTGGCTGCCTCTACCGGGCAAATACGCTCACTTTAAAGCATCGCCTCAAAACCCCGGCCGCGTGTGTCAGATTCACTGAAATACAAAGCCATTCGTAGCCGGGGCTGAAGCAGACAACAGATGCGCCCCATCCTCGATTCTCATAATTGCTACTGAAACAGTTGGGATTTAATTACGCTACCCCAAGCCTCCAGTACCTCAGCCCTCAGCATCGAACATGAAACTGCAATGCAGTGGGGAGCTACCAATTTATAAGCAAGTATTTTCAGCCCCTAAAACAATTGCCCCTGCGAAGGCTCATCAGGTTGCCCCGGCCCACGCCACTGGCATTCATTTAGATTAAGCCTTTCGCTTATAAACAACACACCTTCTGCCTCAAGAAGCTCTTTTTGCTTACCGGCCTCAGCACGCGGGCTTATCTTTCCCTGAGAATTAATTACGCGTTGCCACGGTACACCCTCTGGGCAAGCTGCCATTGCCAAGCCAACCCAGCGTGAAGCGTATACTTGATAGTCATCCACGCTAACACCGTCGGGTTGAGTAAGCATTTTTGCGATTTGACCGTAGGTCGCTACCCGTCCGTACGGAATCTGCTGCACAACCGCCCAGACCTGCTCGAAATAAAACTGCTTAATTAACGGAGGTATCATCATGACGGCATGGCGGTCTCTAACAGGGATACATCTACACGCTTTACCAAACAAGCTGAAGCCAGATTCTGGCCTTCATTATACGGGTCAAGTGCGGTACCCGGCAGCACTATAGACTTGAAATATTATTACCTGCCAATCGCTTTGTCACTATAAGTTAAAGGCTAGCGCCTGCCCACCAACGCTCTTTCACAACGCCTGTTTCTCATTACTTGATGAGTTATCGCCGCTCTACACGGCGATAGCTAATGAGCAAAAAGAGCCTTGCGGTGAAACTCTGCAAACAGAGGCTGCCACACAGGCTCCAGCCAATATTATGCTGGTGGTTGGAACGCAGCGGACTCCTGCCCTTCAACAATCGGCTTCAAGAAGATCTCTACTCGGCGGTTTTGCTGTCGACCAGTTGGGGTTGAATTGTCTGCAATAGGTCTCAATTCGCCGTAGCCGACGGTGCGCGTGCGCCGCTCCGCCACTCCTTGGGTTGACAGGTAAGTTCTAACACTAGAAGCTCTTCGCAAAGACAGCGCCTGATTGTACTGATCAGATCCGCTGCTGTCCGTATGACCTGTTATATGGATCGCAGTGCTGGGATAATCGACAAGTATGCTCGCCACCTTATCCAGACTCTGACGGAAATCAGGCTTGATACTGGCGCTGTTTACATCGAAGGATACTTCGCTGCTTACATTTAACTTAAGAGTATTGTCAGCAAGACGGGAGATTTCGATTTCTCTATTTTGCTGCTCAACCCTTAGCTGCTCCTCCAGTTCAGCCTGCTGGTCATCAATATACTTTCCAGCGACATTACCAGCCAGTGCACCAACAGCGGCTCCAATAAAACGCCCTTTATCACCATCTACCTGATGCCCTAAAACGGCCCCCGCAACTGCGCCGATGGCAGTGCCGGTTTGCCTTTTTGATAGGGGTTGATCAGATGCACAACCCGTGAACACAGCGCACGATACAAGAGTGGTTAACGCTAATTTGCCAATACGTTTATTCATGACGGGTTTCCTTAGTAAAAGAAGTTGTTGCGAACTTCGACCGCAAGTTCGTTTCTATGTTTCATCGGCTGATGTTAACGGTCGTTAAACGTCCATTGCTGAACATAAACGTATTGACACAAAATCTCACAGTGCAATCGCGCCCATTGGAGGTTTGTAAGCCGTCGAAGTAAGGGCTCAAATGCACCAATACCGATTATTCAGAGTGGAACGAGCATCCCCGCTGCCCGCGCAAGCAAGTCATATAAAAAACCGAAATTTTCACGTCCTAACCGCCAAGTGACTGATCGTTAACGTAATTCCTTCCATACACGACATAAGTCAGGTTGACTCTGCAATTCAGAGCCGGACCAACAGGTAAACACCGCTTTGCACAAGCACAAGTAGATCGAGGGGATAAGATTAGCCACTCCTTGCGTTGTCGGCAAACCGGGGTGCAAATCGATTTTAATAATAATTCGGTCGTTGGGGGTATGACGATGGCAGTGCTCATACGCATCTTAACTTCGGCGTATATTACTCTGGCGTTATGTATGCCCCCCCCTCCAAAGTAACACTTAGAGTGGGAGGCACCGGCACGCGGGGTTCGCCCTGCATGCCGGGGCACCGTACTTTATGTTATTGCTGCAAACAGAACTTCAATTGACTCTTTGCGTGTCTGAGCAATGACTCTATCGACTTCAGCGCCATCCTTAAACACAATGAGTGTGGATCGCCGTCGAATACCGAGATCTTTGAGAGCATCGGATTTGCCCCACTGGTCCCAATCCGCGCGGATTAACTTCACAGCTGCGTACTGAGGGTTACTGTCGATTAGTGCACTCACGGTGCGCTCTTGGCTACGACAGGTGGGTCACCAGTTTGAGAGAATACCCAACATAAAGGGCTCCCCGCTCGCCAGGGTCTCTGCGTACAGCTCGGGCGTGAAGTCGATAAATCCACCATCCGCCCTCGCTGTTTGCAGCACAGGAAATGCCGCCAATGCGGCCATTCCCTGAAGTAACTGCCTTCGTTTCATATCATCAGTTCTCCAAGTAATTTACAAAATATTGATGCTTCATCAACCATGTCACTCAAGCTCAGCGCATCCTTATTTCAGACTACGCAACACCGATAAAATTCAATCTATGGCAACCCGCCGGAATATCAACCAAAGCAAGTGCCACAACACACAACCCATCGACAAACAGCGACGCTACAGAATGCGGCTATAACGATACCGAAAAACAGCAAAATCATAAATAGAAGTCAGCATACCAACCTCAATGGCGAAGTTTATGCCGATCACGAAACGGCCGCTCACACCGGCGAAGATACTTTTATCTCTCACTACAACAATCAATACAATGCAGTATCGGGTGTTGGCAAGCAATACACCTTAACCGAAGACCATCGTTGGTTTCAGCTGACGTCTAATTTAACAGC
>JALZUX010000325.1 GCA_023301405.1 Granulosicoccaceae bacterium
CCAGCAATCGCTGGCAGCGAGTACCAACGTGAATTCTATAAGTCAAAATTTGAAGTTGATCATGCGGTTCTCGATATGGCAGAGACTCTGCACACTCTTAACAGCACTAAGTTAGCTGATGCGTCAGATAATAGACTATTGGCTACAGACAGTGATTATCTTGTTAGTGTGACAAAAATAAGCTACGGCGACTCTGAAGGGTACTCGTCGGGCAAAGGCTATCGCGGAACTCACAGCATTGATCCAACTGACGAGTGTGGAAGGATTTTTGTCGACACGATTGTCAGAGACGGCATGCTATCAGTAAAAGCTCACAGTACGATCCACATGACCCGAAGCGATGGAGTAATAGCGTTTAGTGCCACGCTGGCAAACGGTCAACCGCTCCCGGCTTGGATTTCCCAAGTCACTGACGGTGAATACCTGCTTGATAGATCCGCAGATCTAGAGACAGTGGCACTACGATTAACGGCGCATCGTGAAAGCGGCGCAGAGTTCGTTAGATTTATTGAAATTGATACCTTAACAGGGCAAATCAGAGAGCAACAGCAAGCAACAACATTTGGTTCAAGTTTTTATGAGGCGTTTAATCATGTTGCCAGTAACGATGAAACCAAAACAAACAGGTCACTCGGTAACGCTGAATTACAGTTGTCGGTTGAAGTGAAAATTCCGGCGCTCACTACGCAGAAATGAAGACATTGAATACCAAGGGATTACCCATGAAAAAAATAGCAGGCTTGTTGCTTACAGTGGTTATGGTAAGCGGATGCACTGTGGCTCCTACGTCATTGACACTGGAAGAACATCAAGAAAAGAGTCAAGCAAGGCTTTCGCAATACAGTTCAAATCAAGAAGAAATAACTCAGCCGATCTCTCTTTATGAAGCGATGGCCCGGGCGATCAAATATAACCTTGATTATAAAGTCGAGTTATACGAAAAAGCGCTGCGTGGCAGTGAGGTTGATCTGGCTAACATGGATATGTTACCTACGCTGGTCGCCAGTGCTAGCCTGTCAGACAGAGACAACTTCAGCGGCTCACGATCCAGTGCGTTGCTGGGTAGCAACACAGTAGGCGATGTGTCTTTGGTTCCGTCGACGTCCTCAGATCGTGACGTGGTCACTAGTGAATTAGAGCTCAGTTGGGATGTATTAGATTTCGGGCTTTCCTATGTCAGAGCTAAACAGCAAGCCGATAAAGTACTGGCTGCCAATGAAAGACAACGTAAGGTGGCCAACCGAATCATAGAAGATGTACGTACCGCCTACTGGCGGGCCGTTAGTGCCGAGAGACTGGTTGAGAAACTGTCGACTCTGGAAAGCGACATACGCGAAGCATTAACCGCATCTGACGAATCATTTAGACAACGAAAAACAGCACCTTTGGCGGCTTTAACCTATCAACGCGAGCTGTTAGAAATTCAGAATGAAATACAAACAATGCACAGTGAGTTGTTTATTGCCAAGCGTCAGTTAGCAGCATTAATGAATGTCCGTCCATCAACACAATTTACTCTACAGCTACCACCACGTGATCTTGATGTACCGGTGATCAATATTGCCCCGCAAAAGATGGTTGTTGCCGCATTGATCAACCGCCCGGAACTGCGTGAGCTTAGCTATGAACAGCGTATCAACGAGAGCGAGGCCAACGCAGCCTTGCTGCAGTTACTGCCGAATCTACGCCTTTTTGGTGGCTTCAACTACAGCAGCAATGATTTCCTGTTTAACAATAACTGGGGAAATTGGGGCGCGACGGCAAGCTGGAATATATTTCAAGCGTTTCGTTACCCTGCGCACAAACGCACAAACGAAATTGAGCAAGAGCTACTGAATCAGCGGTCACTGGCTCTAACCATGGCGGTAGTGACGCAAGTTCACGTCAGCGCAAGCAGATACGAAATAGCAAAACGCAATCTCGACACCATGAGAAAGTACTATACGGTGACAAACAACATTCTTGATCAAGTCGAGTCTGGTTACGAATCCCGTAAAGTTAGCTATCAGAACTTTGTCAGAGAAAAAATGAATAGCATTGTTGCAGAGGCAAGATATGACATCGCTCAAGCTACTCTGCAGAACGCCTATGCCAACATTTACGCATCCGTAGGGCGTGACACGTTTGGCGACATTAACACAGCAAATTCAACAGTTCCTCAGTTGACGAAGCATCTTCAGGCGCACTGGGGAAAGCTTGAACGAGAGCTAAAAAACTAAAAGTGTTTAAAAAGCAGTTGACCATAAGCGACAGAGTTTGAGCAATGAAGATTAAATCAATCGTGGTAAAGTCCGCATCAGCACTAATAAGCGTTTTATATTTGGCGGCAAGCGCGGCGGGTGCCGCCGAGCCGGAACCCGTTCGAGGGGTAGTGAAATCACTACAAGAAGCAGTACTCAGTGTAGATTTAAATGCACGGGTTACTGAAACTCCCGTCAGGGCAGGGCAGAAATTTCAAAAAGACGATGTGCTGTTAACTTTTGACTGTGAAATTCAGAATGCGCAGGCGAAAGCGGCTAGCGCGGCCTATTCAGCGCGTAGGTCAGCTCACAAGAACAACAAAGAGCTACAACAGTACGGCGCTATTGGCGATCTTGAAGTTGGGTTGTCAAAAGCGGAAATGAACGAAGCCATGGCTAATTCAGAGGCAGTATCGGCCCGTACCAAAGATTGTGTGATCAATGCACCCTTTGATGGTCGAGTAGCTGAGCTTGCGATAAACGCCTATGAGACACCCACACCAAATCAGCCACTGATGAAAATAGTCAGCAGCGGACAGTTCGAGGTCCATCTTATTGTCCCGTCAAACTGGCTGGCCTGGTTAAATATCGAAAGTACATTTGAATTCGCGGTAGATGAAACCGGCAAACGCCATCAGGCCACTGTGCAGCAAATTGGTGCCGAGGTAGATGCCGTGAGCCGTACTATTGCTGTGGTGGCTCGATTTGATCAACTGCCAGCTAATGTATTACCCGGCATGAGCGGTACCGCCTATTTCACTGAACCACAAAGTTAGCTCAACTGCATTTTATATCCTGATAACTTAGTGGTTAGTTGTTTGTCGCTTTGCGGAAATACACAATGATTGATGCGACAGCGATACGTCCTGCTCAAGCTGGTTAATGAGTGTACTGGTTAATATGAATCCATTCATGCGATTCGATGCCCACCATTTTCTATCCGATGGCTTGGGCGTTCAACACCTGCAGGCACGATCGTTCGCACTGGGGCGGTGGTCACTCAGAGAAGCCTTCTTCGGTCTTAATGAACCAATCAATGCACGATTGCAGGCTGGTGGCTGTTTCTATGCATGTTTTACAATGGCTATGGTCAGGTTCTTTTGAAGTGACGCTATACGGGCGCTGTAGGGTTAACTAAATATGCAGGTTCAGCCACGGCATGTTGCCCTGTACAGGCAGCATCAATACAAGCCGCTAAACTACCAAAGTGCATGTCTCGTTTGACCAGAGCCGGTCCGTAGTGTGCATACTTGCCAGAGTTGGTCATTAGGGCTCGAGTGCTAGCTGGTATCACCGGTTCGGTGATCATACACCAGCACGTATCCATGATAAATTCCACACCAAAGGTTTGTAGCTCTTCGATGTGACCTTGTGAGGCTGCGGCCTGATAGATATCGCGGCCCAGAGTGACCAGTAATCGGGAATTTTTGTGTTTTTTTCGACCTTTGCACAAACTTACAAGAGTGGCACACTCGGTTACTGAGAAATGAGGGTTGCCAAGACATATCATGTCTACATTGGGACGAGCTGCTGTATTGAGTTCTTCAAAACTGACCAGCAACTGTTGTTTCGTCACGGCAATTGCTGTTTGCGCCAGCCCTTGTTGCTGGCAAAATGCATCAGCAGTTGTAGCTTCAGGCGTTACCCCGTGCATATGAAACATGGCCGCCGAAGACGTTGTCGCAAATGCCGCACTAAACGCCTTTAAATCATCTAGTGATGGATTTGCAGTTTCAAGCCCATAGATCATTGGAAGATCGTTAGCCGCTTGCAGACCTATGTGGTAGCCAAGTAAGGGCCAGAATGAATCATCTGGACTGTTAATAGGTTCTATATTTATACACACGGTTGGCCTGCGGCCTTCATCCTGGTGGCTGCCGCTTGCCGGGGCACGTCCGGTAAGGGCGATGAAGATATCCAGAAAATCAGGGTACTTTTGGGTGCGTGCTCCAATAACGCTGTTGGCAAACATCACTGCGTTTGATTCAGCCCAGACAATTTGCTCGCCAAAAACCGGTGCTGTGTTAAGCAGGTACGGTGCGCAGGTGTAACTGGCTGTAGCACCCATCTCCGTAAACGCGTATCCCAATTGGCTGGCAGGTTCTCCCAGAGATTCATTAACACCGTGTTCTCGCCATCGACGTTCGTCTATCGAAATTGCATTTAGGGTGGTTGGAATGCGAACCTTTGCGCCTCGTTTAACTAGTTGGCGGGCAAATTCAAGGCTGGACGGGCCGTGGTAAATGCAGGCGTCAATGTGTGCTTGACTAACATTAATAAGTTGGGTGGCGCCTTGTATTTTGGCAATCTTGAGCAATATCTGCATAGCCATTTTCGCAGCATCACCGTGCATGCCATCAAGAAACTGCCGGTCAAGGTCTGTAAGGGTCACACTAGTAGAAGTAGCAGTGGAGGGTGGTTTGCTTGGGGTGTTATTGGTTTGGCTGCCAACTATCCGAAGTTCACCATGGTCTAGTTGTACCGCTACACCGGTTTGCAACGTATTAAATTCGCGTTGCGTCACACGGATAACCGGAAGTGTACGGTTAAACATGGCCTCTGCTACCAACACGCCAAGTGTGAGGATGTCTTCTGCTTCGGTAAACACTAGCGCTGCAGGCGCACAATCATTGAGGATCAATTCAAGTAACGCACCGCTGCCCGAACACGACCCTCGACCACTAGGGATAGC
>JALZUX010000326.1 GCA_023301405.1 Granulosicoccaceae bacterium
TTGTTGCGAAAATGATAATTGTGTCTCGGACTGAATAGGAAAGTTCGAGCATAATTCACCTCATCGAAACACACACAAGAGCAACCCCACAATGTCAGCAGTTATTGTATGTCTCCTAATCTCTTCTCTGACGCTGGTAGTGGTTTCGAGACGATAAGTTTTAAAAAAGAAAACGTTTGAAATCAGGCGGTCACTTCAGCGTATTCCAGAGGCGTTGGTGACCGCTTTTTTTTGCCTGTGTATCAGTAACTATCCGGAGCACGCCTGTCGCGTTCGTGAGCGGAGTCGTTCGGGCTCAAATGCCGGTGTATGTTGCGTGCGAACTCCTGCCTCACGAACATGACAGGGCACACTCTGACTAGGCATAAAACCCTATATTCGTAAGGCACTGATGCATGAGTTCAGAAAGTCTGAGCTGAATAGATACGTGTATTATCGATAGCCAATGGTCCGATTGTGGAAGGTAGGCAACAATGTATTGTTGTCGGGCGACTCGACCCAGGGCTGGCTCATTAGACGTATTTACCCTTTAACAGCAGCACCATGCATTGTGTGTATAAATCCTTTAGTATCCGCCTACCTTTAATTGTTGCAAAGCGCTTGATGAAATACCTTCGGTTCACTGCGGTTTGGTTCGTACACAGGGCTATGCCGTGATATCACTTGGTCTTGATAACCCCAAAAACGTGACTAACGTGGGTGCCGTATTGCGTGCTGCTGGCTGTTTTGGTGTTGACTCCGTTTTTTATACCGGAGTCCGCTACGACAAAGCAGCAAAATTTGCCACCGATACAAAAAATGCCCGAAGCAATATACCGTTGAGCCACATCGATGTATTGCTTGACGCCGTAAGCGTTGAAAGTAAAATTGTTGTAATCGAGTTGGTCGAAGGGGCCACGTCACTGGTCAATTATGAACATCCTCAACACGCTTACTATGTGTTTGGACCAGAAGACAGCTCTTTGTGTCAGACGGTTGTTGATCGCGCCGATGATGTAGTCTTTATACCGACCAAGGGCTGCCTTAACTTGGCTGCCAGCGTAAATATTGTTCTTTATGATCGAGTCGCGAAGCTAAATACAAATAAGCAACTTGCTAGCGACGATAACCTGATCAGGCAAAGCCGGGATTGCCGAAATCGTTTAAAGATCTGATTGAGTAAGTAGCTGCTGTTGCAGCGCCCACTGCACATGTTCACGGACCAACTCTGACGGGTCATTATGTCTGGACTGCAGTGCAGCTGTAATTTCAGTGTTAGCTGGTGCATTACCCATTGCAACGGCAATGTTACGCAACCAGCACTCATGGCCAATACGTCTGATAGCCGAACCTTCAGTACGGCTGAGAAATTCAGTTTCTGTCCAGCTAAAAAGACCAATAAGGGTAGGGCTGTCCAGATTATCGCGAGCGGCAAAGCCTGATTCAACGGTGTGCTGCAAAAACTTATTCCAGGGGCATACAAGTTGGCAGTCGTCGCAGCCATATATCCGGTTGCCCATTAGCGGTCTCAGGTCCACGGGAATACTGCCGCGCAGTTCAATGGTGAGATAAGAAATGCATCGTCGTGCGTCCACAACGTAGGGGGCGACAATAGCGCTAGTCGGGCAGATATCAATGCAGGCTGTGCAATTACCGCAATGGTTACTCTGCTGGCTGGCACTGTTGTCTTCAGTGCCCAAAGGCAAGTCAGTGTAGAGTTCGCCTAAAAAAAACCATGATCCGGCGTCACGGCTTAGCAGGTTGCTGTGCTTGCCAATCCAGCCAAGCCCGGCTTGTTCTGCCAGTGCTTTTTCTAGTACCGGAGCGCTGTCAACAAATGCACGGTAACCAAATTCACCAATGTGCGTCTGTATTTTTTCAGCCAGCTTTTGCAGGCGTTTTCGCATTAACTTATGGTAGTCACGTCCGAGCGCGTAGCGGGAAATAAACCCAAGCTGCGGGTCTTCTATAACGGACCAGGATTCGGCGGTTTTGTCTGGCAGGTAGTTCATGCGAACGGAAATAACGCTGATAGTGCCGCTATGCAATGTAGACGGGTTGATTCTTAAATCTGCATGTCGCTGCATGTAATCCATGTCGCCATGAAAGCCTTGATCCAACCAATTAATAAAGCGGGTTTCATGATCGCCAAGTTGCGTGCTGCTAAAGCCCGTTTTTGCAAAGCCAAGCTCGGTTGCCCAGTCTTGAATCTGGGTTTTTAATTGTTGGTAGTCGGTAGTCACGGAAGGTTATGATATCAGCGATCTGGTGTGCTGGTCGAAGATTGGAACTCTGGAAAGTGCCCGCTTTTGTAGTAAGCCAACGTGCCGGTGCTGCCGTGCCATGAGCGCCAGTCTTCAACCGGGTTTCGAATCCAGCTGTAGGGTTTAAACAAATGATCTCTGTTTTGCAAAAGCCCTTTGATTACTACTATTTCTTCACCTTGGGGATCAAGGTTCGGGCGAAATTCATCGGCGTGTTGCCAATAGAGAAGCATAATACTTTCTGTATTAAATACATGCAGTGGCCTGATCTTTATGCCGTCGGTCGGGCCGGGTAGCCATTTATCTTCGGTGCTGGTATCGATGGTCCGTTCGCCTGAATCACCCTGCATAAATTGATGGTACTTAACAAATAACTTGCAGCCATTACTGCCTGCGGATAATTGTGATGACCCGGGTATTCGCAAGTAATGACCTTGGATTACAGGCTGGTTGTTATAGATGCCAGTGCCTTCCAGGATTAGAATCTCAATGCCTGAAGAGTGTTGGGGTAAGATCTCGCCTTGCTGCAGATAAATAAAGGCGGTTTTACGTTGAGGTGTGACCACTTGTTCAAGGATCAGTTCGCTATTGTCGGCGTTCAGCTGATCCAAAGAATCAGTAACTGATACAGATTGATTGAAGTGATGCAAGGTTTCAGCAGGCACAGTAAACCGTGGAATTCTGATTTCGGAATGAGATTGTAGGGTAAAAACCGGTTGGTTGAATACCAAATAGAGACGAGAAGCAGAAAAAAAGACGGGGTGATCAATGATCACCCCGTTAAAGGCGCTTTAGAAGCGCTTGGCGGAGAATACTGTCGCTTTCTTACTGACAGCTTATTGTTGGTCTTTTTGCATCCTGGCCGATGCTCAGACCGTTTGTTGTATGGACTTACTTATTATTATTTTAAGAAACTTATCGGTGCTTGGCCGTTTTTCGCGCGGGAATGCACAATTTTTGTTAACTGAGCCTGCGTTAGCTGCGTGTAAAACAGGCGGCTTCCGAAGGCTCTGATTGCTCTGAACCGCGATAGGCCCTGATCATGAAGCAGCCACCTTCCGATCCAGTGATGTTCAGATCTGATTCCAAATCAAAAACTACGTTAGGTGCTGCCCCGTTCAGGTTGGCTACCTGAACATCCGACACAACTGTTGAAGTCAGGGGGTTGTCGTCGGCGCCAAAGAGAACCTGATAGCCTTCTACTCCCTCGGCCCCCGGGTTCTCGGGCCAGCTTAAGCGCAACGCCTTGTTGTCAACGCAGTCTGAACAACTGACATTGAAGTCAATGCTTGCGACAGAGCTTTTGCCGTTAGTATCCTGAATGGTGTACATGATTGAGTCAGCACCCGAATAGTTGTCAGGTGCCTGGTACACGACCACCCCCGCTTCCGACGCCAGCACAGTACCGGCGATTGGCTGCACATCAAGAGTAAACTGTACGTTGACTCGGTCGGCAATGGAGTCGTTACGTAGTGGTGAAACCGTTTTTATTTCACCGGCGTTTATATTTAGGGTGTCTGTCTTCGCGGCCAGTGGGTCAAGAGCGGCACCTATGGCTGGCACAACGCAGCTGTCCCCGTTTTCCCAGCCATATCCGTCACCATCGGGGTCTGGGTTGCTGTCGAGGCAATAGGCAAACCCCTCGGTGTTCACAGATGCTACTGTCGTGATGGCACAGTCGGCGCAGACAACGTTAATATAGAGAGTACCGATTGACTCACCACCGTCGCTGTCGGTAAGTCTGTATTCCACTGTTTCGGTGCCTTCGAACTCGACATCAGCGGTGTAGACAACTTCACCGTCAGCTGAAATGGAGGCTGTGCCGTTAGCTGGCTGGCCTACAAGCTCAATAGTTGTATCGTCTGCCAAAAGATCGTTCTTTTGAACCTCAACGACTAACGGCTTGCCCGCGGCTGTTTCAGCAACGTCGGTCTTCGCTTCAACGATGCCAGATAAATTTTCAGTTGAGCCCTCGGCGTTTGCCGCAGCCAAATCTGGTTCGTCGTCGGTTCCACCACCACCACAAGCTGCAAGCGTCAGTATCGCTGCTGCAACTGCCGTCCTCAATAGTTTTTCACCACCAATCGAGTTGGGCGTACGATTCTTTTGACCGTTCATATTTTGCTGCCCCAAAGTAAATATTATTGTTAAAAGCCGCTGCGAGCTGAGTTGGCCCCTCGAGTGGCGAATCAAGGTAACGGCACAGGCTGGTTTTTCTTTATCTTTTGCTATTAATAATTGTGTCTGGAGTTCAATCTGCTAGGCGTGAAAGGGATAGGTTTCAATGAGTTGTGGCTTGCTAAAAAAAATGGGCAAATTTTTGAAGCCTAAACAAAGCGTGTAGGTGCGATTGATTTTGAAGGGGGCTTTCGGTGATACCCTGTGCAGGTTAGAATGGGGGGTTAACAGGCATTGGTGCAGCGCCTAGGTGGCTGTCGGAAAATGAATGATTTACTGCGGAATCGGTCTTTTGGCCAGCTATTACGATCGATATCGTCAAAGAAGAATGACTATTCGCCTCTATCGATCGAAATATCTGACTCAAAACCTCACTTCTTCGTCATGACCTTCATTCCCGGACAGTCACCAAGCGCTGAGCTCGAAGCCTTTAATTAGTGCACATGAAAGATATCTTGCGTCGTTAACAGCTGATATCGCCATCGGGCCAGACTCAAACCGGAACCTGAATGACCGACGACACGCCACTGTTTAATAACAATGAAGAACAGGCCCTCAGCGAGTTCACAGAAAAGGCTTACCTCGATTATTCGATGTACGTCATTCTTGATCGCGCACTACCGCACGTGGGCGATGGCTTAAAGCCCGTTCAGCGCCGTATTATTTATGCGATGTCCGAGCTCGGCCTGTCCTCTGCTTCAAAGCATAAGAAATCTGCACGTACGGTAGGTGATGTGCTGGGTAAATTTCACCCGCACGGTGACTCGGCCTGTTACGAAGCAATGGTGCTCATGGCGCAACCATTTTCGTATCGTTATCCGTTAATTGATGGCCAGGGTAATTGGGGCGCACCTGATGACCCTAAATCATTTGCGGCGATGCGATACACCGAAGCGCGTCTTGCCCGAATTGCAAAAATGCTGCTGCAAGAGCTGGGGCAGGGCACCGTTGACTGGGAGTTGAATTTCGACGGCACCATGCAAGAGCCGACTGTGCTTCCATCGCGGTTACCGCACGTTTTACTGAACGGCACCACCGGCATTGCGGTAGGCATGGCGACCGATATCCCGCCACACAATTTGCGTGAGTTGGTAAATGCCTGTATCCATCTGTTAGAAAAACCCAAGTCTTCTGTTGAAGACCTTATGCAGCATATAGCCGGGCCCGATTACCCGACCGAAGCTGAAATAATCAGCTCTGCTGAAGATCTTGAAAAGATCTACAACACGGGTAATGGCAGCGTTCGTATGCGGGCTGTCTACAACGTTGAAGATGGTTCTATTGTTATCCACGCGCTGCCACATCAGGTTTCAGGAGCGCGAGTTATGGAGCAAATCGCGCAGCAAATGACAGCAAAAAAGTTGCCGATGGTTGAAGATCTGCGTGACGAATCAGACCATGAGCAACCTGTTCGTTTCGTGATTGTACCCCGCAGTAACAGGATAGACGTAGAGTCACTGATGGGGCATCTGTTCGCTACCACTGATCTCGAGCGCACTTATCGCGTTAATCTTAATGTTATTGGTGTCAACGGCAGGCCGGCGGTTAAAAATCTGCTCACCATGTTGAAAGAATGGTTGCATTTCAGGCTTGATACCGTTCGCAGGCGCTTAGAATGGCGTCTGGAAAAAGTCGAAAAACGACTGCACATACTCGACGCCTTACTGATTGCCTATCTCAACATTGATGAAGTCATTGCGATTATTCGTGAAAATGATGAGCCAAAGCCGGTGCTTATAAAACGCTTCACGCTATCTGATATTCAAGCAGAGGCCATCCTGGAGCTCAAACTCCGGCACTTGGCCAGACTTGAAGAAATGAAAATTCGCGGTGAGCAGGCTGATTTGGAAAAAGAGCGTGATTCTTTACAGAAAACCCTCGGATCCGAGCGCCGAATGAAAAGCCTGGTCAAAAAAGAACTGCTCGAAGACGCCGAGACCTATGGCGATGATCGCCGGTCACCAATCATAGCGCGTGATGCGGCTCAGGCGATGGACGCCAGTGCTTTGATTCCCAACGAGCCAGTTACCGTAGTGTTGTCAGAAAAAGGTTGGGTGCGTGCAGCCAAAGGCCATGAAGTAGACCCTGAGACGCTAAATTATAAATCTGGCGATAGCTTCCAGGATTCGGTGCATGGGCGAAGTAATCAGTCGGCGATGTTTCTGGATTCCACCGGCCGGGTTTATTCGGTTAGCGCGCATGGTTTGCCATCCGCAAGAAGCTTAGGCGAGCCCCTATCCGGACGTGTGAAATCCCCTGATGGCGCTACTTTTGTGGGCGTAATGATGGGCGATGATGAATCACGCTTTGTTATGGCGACCAGCAGCGGTTATGGGTTTGTAGCGCAATTGGGCAACATGACCAGCCGCCAGAAGGCCGGTAAGGCTATTATTAGCGTACCCAAAGGATCAGAAGTTCTGATGCCGGCGCGAATCAATAACCCAGAAACAGACTTGGTGGTTGCATTAGGGTCAGACGGCAAGCTGCTGGCCTTTCCCGTCACAGAACTTCCAGAGCTGAATAAAGGTAAGGGCAACAAAATCTTGGCGATCCCCAAGTCCACCAGTGCTAAAAGCCAGGTAAGCTTGCAGGCAGTCAGGGTCATGGGGCCGATAAACTTCCTGAAAATTGTCAGTGGCAAGCGCCACACCACGCTGCGTTTTAAAGATGTACAAGAGTACATCTCACAACGCGGCTTGCGTGGCCACAGTTTGCCGCGCGGTTTTCAGAAAGTAGCGCAGTTGATTGTCGAGTAATGGTTTAAGGTGGGTGAATGGCTAAGGCAGTCCTGTCTGCA
This sequence comes from Granulosicoccaceae bacterium, assembly GCA_023301405.1. GTDB lineage: Bacteria > Pseudomonadota > Gammaproteobacteria > Granulosicoccales > Granulosicoccaceae. The sequence continues at coordinate 7,219 of JALZUX010000326.1, forward strand.
GTGCAGGCCGGCTGCCTCGGGTTTACCCCTATTGAATGTCAACAACCGTAACGCCCCATTGAAGTGGTTGCCATCAGTCACAATATTTCAACTATAAGTAGTAGTCACGGATAGCAGCCAACGCTGCGATCTAGGGCTTGTTAACCTAACCCCGTACAAATTAATAATTCAGGAGATCGAGATATGGGCTTTGACATGAGCTACATGCTAATGATTATGCTGCCGGGAATGGCTATCTCCGGGTTCGCCTCTATGATGGTTAAAAAAACCTTCAAAAAATACGAGTCAGTAGGTACGGCCAGTAACATGACTGGCGCTGAAGCGGCCAAATTAATGCTTGAGCGCGCAGGCGTTACTGACTGCCGAATCGAGCCCGTCGCGGGCCGACTCAGTGATCATTACGATCCGCGCGACAAAACTTTACGTCTTTCAGAACCGGTTTACGCGGCGCGTTCAGTCTCGGCGATTGGTGTGGCGTGTCATGAAGCCGGGCATGCGCTGCAGCACGCCACTGGCTATAAGTTCTTGCAAATGCGGTCAAAGCTTGTGCCGGTGACCAATATTTCCAGCAAAATGTCGATGCCAGTGCTGATGGCCGGAATGCTGTTGATGTCACTTGCCCCAACGTTGGGCATGCCGGTAGTGTTGCTGGGCGTGGCGTTGTTCAGTGCGGCGGTGGTGTTTTCAGTCGTAACGCTTCCCGTTGAGTGGGACGCAAGCGCGCGGGCCAAAACAGCTATGGTCGATGCAGGCATTGTATCAAATGACGAAATGCGAGGCGCTGGACGTGTGCTTAATGCGGCCTTTCTCACCTATTTGGCCGCCGCGATTACATCAATAATGACCTTGCTCTATTACTTACACCGCACCGGCTTGCTGCGAAGCTTGTTGGGTCGTCGATAAATAAAGCGCGTTTTAGCAGATCAAGGGCTGGTTTTTACCAGCCCTTTTTCGTTTTTGTTGGCTCTTTTGAGAAGAATAGCGTCTGGAGATCGTCAGGATTGTTTTTGAAAGTAGCTTGTAACCCCTTGCAGCCGCTATAATCCCCACCAACTACAGCTAACCAGATAATAGTCATGGCCAACGTCAGTACCAACGAATTCAAACGCGGTCTTAAAATAATTCTAGATAGCGATCCCTATACCATCGTAGAAAATGAATTCGTCAAGCCGGGTAAAGGCCAGGCGTTCAGTCGGGTTAAAGTTAGAAATCTCAAAACTGGTCGTACTGTTGAAAAAACATTCAAATCCGGTGAGTCAGTAGAAGCCGCTGACGTAATGGATACAGATATGCAGTATTTGTATGCCGATGGTGAATTCTGGTATTTCATGGACCCCGTCAGCTTTGAGCAAATGGGGGCTTCGGCAAGTGCGGTTGCTGAATCAAAGCAATGGCTTAAAGAACAAGATATGTGTGAAGTGACGCTATGGAATGGCGAGCCACTAACGGTGGCGGTCGCTAATTTTGTTGAGCTTAAAATTACCCAGACTGACCCCGGCTTGCGTGGTGATACAGCGCAAGGCGGCACTAAGCCTGCAACACTCGAAACCGGTGCCACGGTAAATGTGCCGCTGTTCATTGAAGAGGGTGAAACGATCAAAATCGATACCCGGTCTGCAGAATATGTTGGCCGAGTAAAGGACTAATGCTTTTTAGGCTTGCGGAATATAGATAAGTATTATGCAGTCAGCGACTGCTGACTGGCGACCCAATGCCAGTATCGAGGTATTAAAGCGCCGCGCCGCCTTTGTGCGGCAGGTGCGTGAATGGTTTTTCCTACACAATATTCTTGAGGTTGAAACTCCTCAGTTGATTACAGGTGCCACCACCGACCCACATATTGATAGTTTTCAAGTGCAGGGTGAAGCATCGCGTTGTTTGCGAACCTCGGCAGAGTTTCATCAAAAAAGATTGCTTGCTGCCGGCAGTGGTGATATCTACGAGCTTGGCAAAGTATTCCGCGTTGATGAAAGCGGCCGTTACCATAACCCCGAATTCACTATGTTGGAATGGTATCGCATTGGTATTGATCACCACACATTGATCGATGAAGCAGCGGCCTTGTTAAAGTACCTGCACGCTCAGGATTTCCCTGGCATAGAACGAATCAGCTATAGAGACTTATGGAGCAACCGTGCTGCCATTGATATCGCTGAACGCGATGCTGCAAAGCTAGTCAGGTTTATTGAGGCCTCTGGTTGTGAAGTCCCAGCAGTGATACAGCAAGACTATGACTCGCTGCTTGATCTGGGCATGTCTACGGTAATTGCAGAGAGCCTGAACCGTGATTCTTACACGTGTATTTATAATTACCCGGCAAGCCAGGCGTCACTGGCAAAAATTGACTCTACTAACAGTGACTATGCATTTGCTTGTAGATTTGAAATTTACTATGGCTCTGTAGAGCTTGCTAACGGTTACCATGAACTGACTGACGGCGCCGAACAAAAAGCCCGCTTTGATGCCGATAACCAACAGCGTGCGCTCAATAATAAGCCAGCTATGGCGGTAGACAAGCACTTAATAGCAGCGTTAAACAGTGGTATGCCTGATTGTGCTGGAGTCGCTATCGGGCTTGATCGACTCATGATGGTGTTAATGCCTGAAGTAGCCCGATTAAATCACTCGCTAAGCTTTGATTGGCATCGTGCATGAGTAACGTACTTTTGTACAAAGATTGTAATCAGCCGGCGCTTACTGCCTTGCTTGATGCTCTTGGCTTGCAAGTGCAGTTGGTGCAAGCTCAACAAAAGATACCTGGCAGCTTCTGGGGAGATGAAGAGGCGGGTTTGATTAAATCTACCATCTATATCCGGCCAGATACTCCAGTACATTCGGCGCTACATGAAGCCTGTCATTTTGCTTGTATGGATGATGAGCGGCGCGCAAGTTTGCACACCAATGCCGGAGGCAACAGTGCCGAAGAAAATGCTGTGTGTTACTTGCAAATCCTGCTGTCTGATGCGCTGCCTGACGTAGGCAGACGCAAAATGTTCAGTGATATGGATAGTTGGGGGTATTCGTTTCGGCTGGGGAGTACAGAACGCTGGTTTAGCGAAGACGCCAATGAAGCCAGGTTATTGCTACAGCAAAAAGGCTTACTCAAATTGGCCGATAGACTCACCCATTCTGACCGGTCTGCCTTCCAGTAAAGCGGTATCCCATTGCATGCCTTTTTCCATTAGTAGAATGACGGTGGAGCCCATGTTAAAGCGCCCCATTTCTTCGCCTTTTTCAAGCTTAATCGTTTCTTCGGTGGCTGAGCTGTTGGCGTAATCGCGATAAACGATTTTCCGGCTGTTTGGTGGTGTGATAAGCCCTGCCCATACAGTCTCGATGGCCGCCACATTGATCGCCCCTACCAACACCATGGCAAGTTTGCCAGCGTCGGTGTCAAATAAAGCAACGACTCTTTCGTTTCTGGCAAACAGGCGCGGTACTACCCTGACAGTATGCGGGGCCACGCTAAACAGCCGGCCGGGTACATAGTGCATGGATCGAAGCGTGCCAGTCACCGGCATATGAATACGGTGATAATCCCGGGGTGATAAATACAAGGTAGCGAACTGACCATCTGTAAAGGCGGCTGCATCTTCAGGGCGCCCGCCCAGTAGATCAAGGGCGGTGTAGTCCCGACCCTTAGCCTGAAAAATCTGTTCGCCTTTTATTGGCCCAAGCTGAGAGACGCAGCCGTCAACAGGGCTAGCAATGCTGTTTGCAGCAGGGGTGATCGGACGCAAGCCGGGTTTCAGCTCGCGTGTGAAGAACGCGTTGAAGCTTTCATAATCAGCGGGTGATTCATGAGCCGCCTCTGTCATATCGACCTTAAAAAGCTTGGCGAATGCGCTGATTGCACGGGCGCAATGACGGCTTTTAATACGAGTGAGTTTAAATACAACGCGTGATACCAAATGATGGGGCAGCACATAGAGTGGCCACGACTTCAATCGGTCAGAAAAGGCATTCAAGGGCAGGATATCCGCGTAGAGGCTGAAAAGAGTCGACCCAATTGTACATTCTTGAGCGCTGTAATGGGCTACCATGTTAAGAGGTATTATTAACTTTTACAGCAGGAAATCACCCTTGATGTCGGTATCCAAAGCGCCACTACTGGAACTTGAAAATTGTACGCTTGCAGAGCTGATCGAAGCAGGTCGTGATTACCTTGAAGCGCACGATCTAGTCTATGGCCACGGCACTGACAACGCACTTGATGAGTCGGCCTGGCTGGCGATGGAAGCCTGTGGTCACTCCCCGGCGATCGCGTTGGATGACTACAATGTTGTGATAAATAAGGGGCATCTGGCCAGGGCCAAAGACTGGTTTCAGAAACGCGCACTGGAACATATACCCACCGCTTATATCACGGGTCGAAGCTGGTTTTGTGGGCTTGAATTTATCACTGACAAACGCGCACTGATACCGCGTAGCCCAATTGCAGAACTTATTGCAAATTACTATGAACCGTGGTTGGCAGAGTCTCCGGCCACGGTGCTGGACTTGTGTTGTGGTGGTGGGTGTATAGCGATTGCTACAGCGCTGGCGTTTCCTGAAGCGCAAGTGCATGGCAGTGATTTGTCCGCTGACGCATTGCAGCTGGCTGCATTAAATCGGGATAAACATGCTTTAAATGACCGATTGCAGTTATTTGAAGGTGATCTGTTTCAGCCGCTGCCAGTTGGCCAGCGTTATGATTTGATTATATCTAATCCTCCTTACGTTGATCAGCATGATATGCAGTCGCTTGCTGCTGAGTTTCATCGTGAACCGCAGTTGGGCCTTGCTGCAGGTACAGACGGACTCGATATCGTCGAGCGCATTCTGGATCGTGCCAGTCAGATGCTCACTGCGGCAGGAGTATTGATTGTTGAAGTCGGCAATTCACAGCCCGCAGTTGATGAGCGTTTTGCTGGTCTTGATCTGATTTGGCTTGAATTTGAATTCGGCGGCGGCGGGGTGTTTTTAATGACCGCAGAATCACTAAAATAGCGCAATTGGGTAAGGGTATCATCAGCAATATATTGCGGTGATTATTTTGAATTACGTTAAAATATAAAGATAAATTCAACCATCGGTTTACTGAAATGCCAGAGCTTCAATCTTATCGTGACATCGTTCGGCAGCGTTACTTGCAGACCGAGCCGGAAATAGTCACTGAACTTCTGGCTGAGCAGTCTCTCAGTGAGCGTGAGCGCTCAATGCTGACTGAAATGGCGGCAAAAACTGTTGCTGTACTGCGTAAAGAAAATAACCCCACGATCATGGAGAGCTTTCTCTCTGAGTACGGACTATCTACCCGTGAAGGGGTTGGCCTTATGTGTTTGGCAGAGGCATTGTTAAGGGTGCCTGATGCCACCACTGTTGATGAGTTGATTGCTGATAAAATAGAGCCATCTAACTGGGGCGTCCATTTAGGTAAATCCAGTTCATCGCTGGTCAATGCTTCCACTTGGGCATTGTTGTTAACTGGTCAAATTCTTGACGAATCAATTGAAAGTGCAGAAAACCCCACGCCGGTAGTGGCGCTGCGGCAGTTGATCCGTCGGCTGGGAGAGCCGGTAGTCAGAAAAGCAGTAAGCCAAGCGATGAAAATGCTGGGTAAACAGTTTGTACTGGGCCAGACTATAGATGAAGCATTGAAAGAAGCTCGCACTCTTGAAGCCAAGGGTTATACCTACTCATACGACATGCTGGGCGAGGCCGCGCGCACGCACGCTGATGCCGAGCGATATCACCAAGCTTATGCAAGCGCTATACAAAGTATCGCTAAAGCTGGAGGGTCTGGTATTACTGAGCGGCCCGGTATTTCCGTTAAGTTGTCTGCGCTGTATCCCCGCTATGAATACACCCATAAAGAAGCTGTTATGGAGCACTTGCTGCCACGTATCGCCAACCTTGTTGATATGGCCGCAAAAGCTGATATAGGGCTGAACATTGATGCTGAAGAAGCAGACCGCCTTGATCTGTCACTCGATATCATTGGCGCCCTGTTGGCCAGAGATGAAAACACCGGATGGAACGGCTTTGGTGTCGTGGTACAAGCGTATGGTCGCCGTGCATTGCCCGTACTTGATTGGTTGCTTGCTGCGTGCAAATTGCATCAGCGTAAAGTTATGGTGCGCTTAGTTAAAGGGGCTTATTGGGATGCAGAAATTAAACAGGCTCAAGAACTTGGGCTGACTAATTTTCCGGTCTATACGCGCAAAGCAATTACTGATTTAAGTTACCTGGTTTGTGCTCAACGACTACTGGATAACCGTGATTGTATATACCCTCAGTTTGCAACTCATAATGCACATACTGTTTCGGCGATCCGCTACATGGCAGGTAGTGATACATCAAGTTATGAGTTTCAGCGTCTGCATGGAATGGGTGAATCTTTACACGATAATATTCTGCAACAGCACGGCACTCGATGCCGTATTTATGCGCCTGTTGGGGCGCATGTCGATCTGTTGGCCTATCTGGTTCGGCGTCTGCTAGAAAACGGTGCAAACAGTTCATTTGTCAATCAAATAGTGAACGAAGATCTTAGTCCACAGGAAGTTGCTCGTTGTCCGGTAACGGAAGTCATGACCTTTGACAAGATTGAGCATCCCGCAATCAGTAAGCCACTGGAACTCTATACACCAGAGCGGGCAAACTCCAAGGGTTATCGAATAAATGACCCTGCATCGATTCAACCTTTAATTGATGCGCGCGAAGGGTTTCGCGAACACCAGTTTCATGCAGCGCCTATTGTGCCCGGGGAGTATGCCGGTGCTGCAGTGATCAATATAATCAACCCTGCTAAACCGGGTGACATCGTAGGCACAGTGATCGAAGCAACTGTTGAAGACGTCAATGCTGCCATTGAAACTGCCCGCCAGTCTTTCACTCCGTGGCAGTCAAGTACCACCCTTGACAGAGCCGGCTGTCTTATCAATGCAGCGGCAATGTACGAGAATAACATTGCTGAACTATCAGCACTGATTTGCCGTGAAGCAGGCAAGCACCTTTCAGATGCCATCGCTGAAGTACGTGAGGCCGTTGATTTCTTGCGTTATTACGCAGCACAAGCCACAAACCAGAGTGAACAACACAGTGCGCGCGGGGTGATTGTATGTATTAGTCCATGGAATTTCCCTTTAGCCATATTTACCGGTCAGATTGCTGCGGCACTTGCTGCGGGTAATACTGTGTTGGCAAAGCCCGCACCGCAAACGCCGTTGATTGCGGCGAAAGCTGTTGCGCTATTGCATGCGGCAGCAATCCCACAAAATATCCTGCAACTGTTGCTGGGTGATGGTGCTGTTATCGGCCAGACGCTTGTCGCAGATGTTCGTGTGGATGGTGTCTGTTTCACCGGCTCCACTGCTGTAGCCAAAAGTATTGAACAAACACTGGCTCAACGTAGTCTCGAAGATATCAATGCCGGTGCCAGTGGTGATCCGATGTTGATTGCAGAAACCGGTGGCCTGAACGCCATGATGGCAGATACAACTGCACTTACAGAACAAGTGGTGCGTGATGTATTAATTTCAGCATTTCAAAGTGCCGGGCAACGTTGTTCAGCGTTGCGTATGCTCTACATTCAAGAGGAAGCTGAACAGCGATTTCTTGATATGCTATCGGGCGCGCTTGACACCCTGAATGTCGGTGATCCATGGCAACTGTTCACTGATGTTGGGCCAGTGATTGATGCAGCGGCTCGTAAGAAGATAAACGACTATTGTCGCAGCAGAGACAAAGCCGGACAGCTGGTAAAGCAATTGTCAGTGCCCGAAGATGGGCACTATGTTGGTCCTGCGATTATTAAGGTCAGTGGCATCGAGGATCTGCAAGAAGAAATTTTTGGCCCCATACTGCATGTAGCTACGTTCAAGGCTGATCAAATCGATGAAACCATTGATGCAATTAATAGCAAAGGCTATGGACTCACGTTTGGACTACATACCCGTATTGATGATCGGGTGCAGCAGATAGTTGATCGAATTAAAACCGGCAACATCTATGTAAACCGCAATCAGATTGGTGCAGTGGTAGGGTCACAGCCCTTTGGTGGTGAGGGAAAATCAGGCACTGGTCCCAAAGCAGGCGGTCCTAATTATTTGCCTCGATTTTATGCAACTGCCCCTAACAACATTGAGGACTCAAGTTCCAGTCGTGCTCCTGAGCCATCAAAAGATCAGTCGCTGACACTACAGGTGCTGACCGGTGAGCTTGAATCTATTTCGCCATTGCCAACCCCGTTAACACCAGAGCACGCTGACCAGGTCAGTGCCCTAAGTGAGCTTGCCAATGCGTTTGACGCTGAGCTGCATTCAATTGATATAGATTGGCTTTTACCCGGGCCCACGGGCGAGAGTAATCGTCTATCGCTACAACCGCGTGGCCGCGTGCTGGTAATTGGGTCTGATCTGAAAAAAATGGTACAGCAAAGTATTGATGCAATGATTGCTGGTTGTGCTGTTTTGCTGGTCATGTCAACGCCTGATTCGTCAGATGACACACTCGATCGTCTGCAAAGCGATGCACTGCCGTTTAAGTGCCTTAGCGGTTATGTTGACGCGGAGCTTCTATCAGAGCTTACGCATATAAATGCTGTAGCGATAAGTAGCACGGCCGAACAAGTGCGCTGCACTCGCATGGCGTTGTCGGTGCGTGAAGGCGCACTATTACCGTTAGTTACTGATGGTAATACGCCGTACCGTTATGCCGTTGAACGGCATGTATGTATCGATACGACAGCGGCAGGTGGAAATGCCACTTTGCTGGCGGCGGCTGAGTAAAGCAATAGAGTGGAAGGCATTCCAATGAAGTTAAAACAAGATGACCTGAAAGGCCCCGAAATCGCCCTATTGCTTCAGCAGCATTTAGATGACATGGCACTTTACTCGCCGGCAGATAGCGTTCACGCACTTGATCTAAGCGCGTTGCGTCAGCCAGAAATTACTTTTTGGTCGGTTTGGGAAAATGATGAACTGTTGGGTTGCGGAGCCTTAAAAGAGCTTGATAATGAAAATGGTGAAATAAAATCAATGCGCACCGGAAGGGGACACTTACGTAAGGGTGTTGCCGCTATGGTGTTGAAGCATATTATTAGTACAGCAACCATGCGGGGTTACCAACGCCTTAGCCTTGAGACCGGGTCGGTCAAGTCGTTTGGCCCGGCACGTAGGCTTTATACGCGTTTTGGTTTTGAGGAATGCGAACCGTTTGGTGACTACACGCTTGATCCTTTTAGTGTTTTTATGACCGTAACTATTTAGCCTGTTTCGCAGAACACAACCATCAAAACCCTATGAATATAGTGACCTTATTTTTTATCTGAAAAGTACTGCTCGACTTCAATGTCAGCGGCGGATCGATCGTCTTTTTTATCTTTATCCTTCGGTCCGTTTAATACACTAATCGGGTCAATGCTGGACCACAGAGGAGTAGATGCCATTGCGCTGGCAAATAGTGCGCTTCCGCGTAATACCCAAGCGATTACACCGGCCGTTGCACTAATAGAGGCGCCCAAAGACGCGTCATTGGCCAGTTGATATTTTTTACCACTGGCATCCTCTGAGATTTGTAGATCACTTTCCAGTCTGGATAACCCATTAAGAAAATTTCTGTTAGCAACGACATCCTGTGGTCGCATGCTTTTCACTTCAATTAGGACCTCAAAGCCTGCATTACTGAAGGTAATAGCACTGTTGTCGAATACCGGGTTTTTGATTTTATTGTGCGGTTGAACTCCTAAGCTTTCGGTGATTGAGAATAGTCCGGGTCTTGCCGCCGCTTCCGCCGAGGCAATCGCGTTAGGGTTGTTAATTACCGAAAAATTGTTTTCACGTGACAGTGCTGTCTGAGGTATCAAAGCGAAGCTCCTTGATTCTTCAAATGCTGCATCAGATGTTGTATCTTCGGTGGCAGATTTCTCATCAGTTATCTCTGGCTTTTCTTCGGCGGTTTCTTCATCTTCCTCTGCTGCTACTTCCGGAATCGGTGCAGCCGGTACGACCGGTGCAGTCGGTATAACCGGTACTGTTGGTGTTTCAAAAGCAGACGCTACCGGGGGCTCTATATTAATGCTCACTCTGGCAATTGTAAAAACTCCGTCTTCGTTAGTCACGCGGTAGGTGAAAAAATCCTCCAGAACTGCAGTCCCATCGTGTATGTACGTGAAAGTACCATCTTGAGAAAGTTCGACGGTACCGCGTGTGGGCGGAGTTTCGATTTCAAGCAGAAATGCGGTATTGGATATAAGGCTTCCATTACTAAGCTCACTTATGCCTGAGGAAAGTAGATCACCATCGAGTGAGCTGAACGACTGGCCGAATGCCAGGTTGAGTTCATCTTCATCTAGAACGGGAGCTGCATCAATAACCTCCGTAATTATAAGGGAGAATCTTCCGGACGATGGTAATGAGCTGTCTTCACCACCGTCTTGCACGGAGATATCAAAAAAGTCAGTACTGGTCTCTGAGCCGTCGTGGGTATAGAAAAGCTGATTGTCTTCAAGCTGTGCAAGTGTGAAGGAATCCAGTGGTGAGAGTATGTTGCCGTTTAGTGTTAGGGTTCCATGTAGCGGCACGGTGGTGAGGTTGAACGTCAGCTCGTTTGACAGTAGATCATCTGCGTCGGTTGCTGTCAGAACGGCAGTGGTCAATAGGTTCTGGCTGCCCTCATCGACTGTGGTTTGTTTGGTGATTAACAACGGTGCATCATTAACTCCTGGCACGTCAAAGCTCAGTGAGTTTGCGGTCGCGTCGGTGAATTCTCCACCGTTGGCCGTGCCACCGTCATCTTGAACTTGAAAGCTGAATCCGTTATAGCTTATGCCTGTCTCGTTTAGCGCAGGGGTATAAATTAACAGGCCGCTGTTGATGTCGCTGACGCTGATAATATCTTGAGCATTTATCAGGACGCCATTATTTGTGATAACGCCGCTGTTTGGTAATGTGCTAATAATCACGCCTGCTAATGAGTCATTGTCTAGCGGATCATTGAATAGAAAGTCATCGCCGGTGAAAACGTAGGGGGTATCCTCTAGTGTGGTGACTGTGCTGTCACCCCCGGACGGTGCATCATTTATATTAGTGATGTTGAAGCTGATGATATTTTGCTGTGGATCAATATTGGTGCCGCCGTTTTCGGTGCCACCGTTGTCCTGAACTAGAAAGCCAAGAGTATCGTAGCTCAATCCGTTAGCATCAGGCTGTGGCAAAAACACCAAAAGGTTTGCGTCGATATCATTTGTAGTGATTACTTGCCCGATATTTACCGGCAGTCCAGCTAAAGTAAGCACTCCGTTTATAGGTAGTTGGTTAATGGTGACCGCACTAAATGCATTGTTGTCTAATGTATCAGAGAATCCAAAATCTGACCTGGCCAATGTATAAGAAGTGTCTTCAAGAAATGTCAGTGTGGAATCTGCGCCCACGGGTGCGTCGTTGACATCTTCAATTGTGATGGTTCGTGAAGAGCCAATAGAAAAAAGCTCACCGTCGGAAACGCGGAAGTCCAGTGTGCGGATGTCTAGCATCGGATTGTCGCTGGTGTTCTCATATTGAACAGAGCGAAGTGCTGCCTGATAGGCGGCCTTAGTGTCACTGCCGATCAACGTCATAATGCCATTGACACTGTCCCAACTGCCAACAATGGTAGCTGTGTCTGTAAACAGCAATAGATCTTCAGTAGGATGGAATCCGTCTGATATTCTAATGATAGCACTATCTATTATGGTGTCATCGACATCGTTAACGGTCAGGCTGGCGGTCACTGATTGACTACCGCTGTTTTCGCGGTAATTGAGTGTGGTGCTTTCTATGGAGCTATGGAATGGTGCATCATTGACCGGCACCACTGTGATAATCCGAGATTCGAAATTTGAGTCCCCGTTACCGTCGTTGATTGAAATAGTGACTGTTTTTCGGTCGGTGCTGGGGTTGTCGCTTGTGTTTTGGTAGTTCACCGAGCGTAACGCCGCTTGATAAGCCTCAATGGTATCGGTGCCTGTAAGTGTTAGTTCTGCGGTTATTGGGTTCCAGCTTGCGGTGATAGTGGGGGTGCTTGCAAAAGAAAGCCTATCTTGGTTGCTGAAGTAGCCATCGGTAATTGCCACGGTAGCAGACTCGACAAATTGATCGTCCGGATCAGCTAACTGTAGTGTGTTACTGATTGGCGTTAAGCCTGAATTTTCAATGTAAACGAGATCGACAGATTCAATGTTGCCTAGAACCGTTGTATCATTGGAGGCAATGATCACTATGTCTGTATCTGCAATATTACTAACGGTATCACCGTCGTTGGCGACAAATGTAACCGTTCTGGTCGACTCTTCCGGATTGTCACTGACGTTTTCATAGGTCACAGATTGTAGTGCTGCTTGGTAGGCGCTAACAGTATCAGTGCCGGTAAGGGTCAAGGTGCCGGTGAGCCGGTCCCAGCTTGAAGTGATATTACCATTGCCATTGCTATTGTAGCTAAGTGAGTCTTCAGTGGCACGGTAGTTACCGCTTATCTGAACCGTTGCGGATTGCAGGTTTGTACTATCTACATCACTTAACGTTATGGATGCTGTTACCGGCACAGGTCCTTGGTTTTCGCTATAGAACAATGGAGCGGTTCCAATTGCCGTGATAAGCGGGGCGTCATTAACACGGGTGACCTCTATTTGCCGGAACAACGAATTACTATCAAGATCGCTATCGTTCACTGTGAACGTGATCTGACGGGTAAAGGTGTTGGGTTGGTCGCTGTTGTTGGTGTACGTAACACTTCGCAGGGCTTGTTGATAATCTGCGATTGAAGCAGAGCCACTTAGTGATAGTATGCCTGTATTGTTGTCGTAGCTGCCAGAGATTCCCAACTGATTGGTGAACGCGAGAATATCTTCAGGTGCTGTAAAATTATCAGTGATGCGCACGCTTGCAGATTCGACTACAGCGTCATCGGAATCTGTTAGGGTTAACGTGTTGGTGATAATGGTGGCCGCATCATTTTCAGTTATCATTAGGGTTGTTAGTTCAATAGATGACTGTTGGGGTGCGTCATTAACAGCGGTTATTTCAACAAGGCGTCCACTCAAGTTGCTATCTGTTAGCCCGTCAGAGACGCTAATGCTGATCGCACGAATTGTAGTAGTGGGGTTGTCGCTCAGGTTGGTATAAGTGACGTTGCGCAATGCAGCTTCATATTGTGCGACTGTTGCCGACCCGGATAACGTCAAGATACCGGTTAATGAGTCAAAATTACTGTTGATTGCAGGCGAGCCGCTATAAGTCAGTAGATCTTCGCCGTTTTGGTAGTTTTCAGAAATAACCACCTGCGCTGAATTCAGCGTTGCGCTGTCGAAGTCTGTAAGCTCCAGTGTTTGCGTTATTGGTGTGGCACTATCATTTTCTGTGACCCTAAGCAGAGTTGTTTCGATCAGGTTAATAACAGGTGCATCGTTGACTGCAGTAATGGCTATGTTGCGACTGATAGAGTTACTTGTCGCACTGGCATCGTTTACTGAAAATGTAATTGTTCTGCTCAAGTCCGAGGGGTTGTCGCTGCTGTTCTGGTAGGTTACCGACCTCAATGCCGCTTGGTAGTTTGCTACAGTTGATTCACCTGACAATGTCAGGATACCGCTTAGACTATCAAAGGTACCTGTGATTCCCAGCTTATCTGTAAATGCCAGCACGTCTTCCGCCGCCGTATAATTACTACTTATACTGACGGTGGCGGATGTCTGTAGAGCGTCGTCAATATCGGTAAGTGCGATTGACGGGGTGATGACAGTCGGGGGGGAATTTTCAGTGTAAAGTTG
>JALZUX010000327.1 GCA_023301405.1 Granulosicoccaceae bacterium
AGATCAGTGTTGTCGTACTCTATTGCCATTAAGCTTGCGCGATCATAATTAGAAACGTCTTTACCGGCCTCCTGCCATGCATCGAAAACCTGCTGGCGAAAGTTAAGCGTCCAGTTAAATGACGGGCTATTGTTGTAGACCAGCTTAGCATTGGGTACAACGGCTTTTACGCGATCAACCATTTGGGCAATCTGTCCGACGTGTGGTTTTTCGGTTTCAATCCATAATAGATCAGCGCCGTTTTGCAGGGCGGTTATACAATCAAGAATAACCCGGTCCTCACCGGTGTCTGGTTTGAACTGAATTAAACCGTTAGGCAGTCGTGAAGTCTTGATCAACTTGTCGCCGCGCTTAATCACGATATCACCTGAAGCAATGTCGTTTGCGCCGGTTATCTCTTCGCCTTCGATGAAAGCGTTGTATTGATCTGCAAGATCACCGGGAGTTTGTGATACCGGAATTTTTTGTGTCAGGCCGGCACCTAGTGAGTCAGTGCGTGCAACGATAACGCCGTCGTCAACACCCATTTCAAGAAATGCATAACGCAGTGCGTTTATCTTGGCCAGGAAGTCTTCATGAGGTACGGTTACCTTGCCGTCTTGATGGCCACACTGCTTGGCATCAGATACCTGGTTTTCAATTTGCAGGCAGCATGCACCGGCCGCAATTAGCTTTTTGGCTAGCAAGTAAGTTGCTTCTTCATTACCGAAACCTGCATCAATGTCAGCAATAATAGGCACTACATGGGTTTCGAAGTTATCGATTTGATCGATGACGGATTTTGCTTTTACGTCGTTGCCTTCGGCGCGAGCTGCATCCAGATCACTAAACAGATGCTGCAGTTCACGTGCGTCAGCCTGTTTTAAGAATGTGTACAGCTCTTCAATCAGTGCAGGAACAGATGTTTTTTCGTGCATAGACTGATCAGGCAGAGGTCCAAATTCTGAACGAAGGGCCGCGATCATCCAGCCTGAAAGATACAAGTAACGGCCTTTGGTGCTAGAGAAATGCTTCTTTACAGAGATCATTTTCTGCTGCGCGATGAAGCCATGCCAAACACCCAGAGACTGTGTGTATTTGGTGTTGTCGGCGTCATAGGTGCTCATGTCTTCGCGCATGATCTTGGCGGTGTACCTGGCGATGTCTAAACCGGTTTCGAATCGATTCTGCAATTTCATGCGAGTAACGTATTCGGCGTCGATGGCTGACCAATGATCGCCGTGATTGCCAATAGTGGTTGCACTTTCTTTTATTTGATTTGCGTACGTCTTCATGGTGATGCCTCGCTAATGCTCAATCCCCGTAATTCACGGGTAAGTTAGAATGAAAAGTCGATGTGTTTTGTTCCCGTTGACCGTCAGAGCGTTATTGCTAACGCAGTGGTGTAATGGTTGTTCTATTCGTCATTGGATGCTCCTAGGTCTGAATTGGTAACTCGGGTTGGTGAATCAACGTTTTAAAGTATAGGGTTGATGGTATATAATTTCACAATAGAAATTACACAGTGTGAATTTTACAAATGTCTAGTAACAATACAATGCTTAGAAACGCTCACTTCCTAGGCACCAAGATCCGCAATCTGCGCAAGCGTAATAAGCTCACGATGGAGGACCTGTCTGCCCGTTGTATCAAAATAAACGCTGAGTTTGCGCCATCAGTTTCTTACCTTTCGATGATTGAGCGGGGCAAAAGAACTCCAAGTAAAGCGATGCTGGAAGTCATCGCGAAGGTTTTTCAGAAAGAGCTTGCGTGGTTTCTTGATGATGCTCAGGACGATGATGTGATCGTTCCAGACCGTGGTAACAAAGGTGGCATTTCAGGGATGGCGCTGGAGCCGGGTTTTTTGTTTTCTAATGAAATATTAGAAATAGCTATTCCCGAGATGCTTTCCCAAACCGGGACGTCGGGACGGCAGTTTGCGCATTTGCTAATTCGGGCGCATCAGGAGCGCAATCAAAATCATTTTCCTGATATCGAAAGAGCTGCAGAAGAGGTTGGCAAGAAGCAGATGCCGTTGCGCTTAGAGGAACTGCGAGCAATCTGCAAACAGCTAGGGCTGAAAGTGAAATGGTTCGATGACTTACCGGACGAAGTGCTGGCGGGTCTGGGCGTAAGTTCTGCAGATCGTTTGCGATCTTTTTTTACCGCCCCCCACACTATTAATTTAAACCGTGTGCTTAAAAGCCAACCCGTACGTCACAAGTATGATCTTGCTGTTTACATTGGCCACATGACATTGCACGCCGGTGACGGTGTAAAAAGTGTGATGATGACGGGTAAGCAGCAGGTAGATGGTTTGCGTGAAGTGTCACATCATATGAGCCAGTCAAGTGCTGTTGACGCGCAGGACATCATGCACGCATGGCGGGATTTCGAGTGTAGTTTTTTTGCAGCAGCGCTGTTGTGCCCTAAAGTGCCTTTTCGCAGGTTGCTTGAACAGCACGCCTATGAGGTTAACATTGGAAAGTACGTTGATGTATCGACGTCAATTGTGATGCGACGAATGACGGCAGTGTCGCCTTACCCGCACTGGCATTACTTTGATGCTTATCCGCCGGGTAGACTTAACGCTGTCTATCGTGGCAACGGCATACCGCTGCCTTGGGGCAATATGCGAATGGTGCAGGATCCTTGTCAACACTGGGCGGTGTTTCGAAAAATTGATTCTGATATGACAAACACTTCGGCGCAAATTTCACTTCTTGACGTTGGCAATGAGTCGCGTATTTATTGTTGTGAATCGATCAAGGTGCAAGACCTGGCGGGTGCCGGGCAGGTGTTGTGTGCAGGTATTGATATAAACCCTGCCATTGCTGCGCAAGGTAAAGATCCGGCATTATTTGCTGCCGATATAAAAAAGGCTTGTGGTGGAAGTGGTGGCTCTGCAGCTATACCTGAATCGATTAAAAAAGAACTACGCAGTATTGCAAAAATTCTAAATATCGCATGGCTTGAGCGCGGCATTGAAAATAAGGCGCGTGTAATTTGCCCGCGAAGCGGGGCGTGCCCAAGACAACCCAAATGTTATCAATAGAAGAATTCGAGTGTCTACGCAGCATGTTTTGCAGAATTCAACCATCGTGGCTCTATGAATATAGGGTTTTGTGACTGTTCAAAGTGCGCTTGTGGTGTCTGGTTAATCAATGATGGGGGGGGTACGCGCCACATACACAAGTATGTGAGTTCGAGCGACACCGGCCATAGACGTGTCAGTGGTGCTGTGAATAGTGACGAGTTTGAAGTTTGGGAGTCTGTGAGTGCAGAAGGTGCGGCTACAACCTTGATTACAGTTTCCCTGTCCTAGGTTTCTTTAATTGTTGAAAAATACCTGATTTAGTCATCAAGCAGCCTTACTGTCTGGATTGTCCTTGGTTGTTTCGCTCAGTACATAGCGATTTTTACCACTTCTTTTGGCTTTGTACAGGGCTTCATCAGCGCTAGCCATTATGTCTTCTGCAGAGACGGCGTCTGTGTTTTTATAAGCGCCAGCAATCCCCATGCTTATTTTTACTGACTCTTTCTTGCCATTTTTTAGTTCGACACAGGTGCTTTCGATAAGCTTGCGGGCGCGCTCAGCGAGGATAATACTTTGATCTGGCGCTGTCAGTGGAAGTGCCACAATAAATTCTTCACCGCCGTAACGTGCGACGATATCAGCGTTCCGTGTTGACTCCAGTAGTGTTCTTGCGACCATCTTTAATGCTTGGTCACCGCCATCGTGGCCATGAGTGTCATTGAAGATCTTAAAGTCATCTACGTCAATCATGATGACTGAAAATGCCAGTTGATACCTGTTTCGACGGCTTAGCTCTCGTTTGATCACTTGATCAAAATAACGACGGTTGTAAAGGTTTGTCAGGCTGTCTGTTATTGCCAGGCGCTTGAGCTTTTGGTTGGCTTCGATAAGGCTGCGGTTAGCAGCGGCTAGTTGATTGTGGCTGCTGGTTAGTTGTACTAGTAAATCGTTGTTATCGCGTTGTAACTTTGCGCTCTCATAGGCCCGTTGGATTGCTGCGAGTACCGCCGCGTGATTGGTCAACGGTTTTTGTAGGTAGTCGTATGCCCCAAGTTGTAGCGATTTGAGTACGGATTCATAGCTGTCAAAACCAGTCATAACGATTACTTTGACATTCGGGTTGACGAGCTTTAATCTTTTGATGAGGTCGAAACCAGTCATTCCACCCATCTGCACATCAGTTAGAACGACGTCAATGGCTGTGCGCGCATAGATCTCTAGTGCTTCTTCTGCGCTAGATGCTAAATGGATAGTACCCGCGGATTCGTCCAGCATACTTTCCAAGATAGAAAGTACTGAGTCGTCGTCGTCTACTACTAATGCTTGGTAGGTCTTGAAATCCACCTGCGCCTTCTTTTTTGTATC
>JALZUX010000328.1 GCA_023301405.1 Granulosicoccaceae bacterium
AAAAAGGCGCATTGCCATCACGCCGAAGTGCAGAAGCACCCGCCAGCAGAGTTGCACGACCGCCAGTAGACTTTGCCGAGGTCGACAAAGACGAAGAAATTGATTATCTGGATCTGCCAACGTTCCTACGCAGGCAGGCTGATTAGTTAAGTAACCGTTGGTTAATAGGCGTAAGTGCATAGTACGCTTGCGCCTGTTTGGCTTTATTGTGCCTCCCGTTGTTCAGCGGGCAGGCGGTTCTGCTGGTTTCTAATGATTACCATAAGCTTAAGGTGCTAGTGATTGGTGCCCGCAATGCATTAGCATTTGCGCTTGGTCGCCACCTGCGTTTTTGGTGGATGGCACACGCGCTGACTTGGCGTTCTAGTAATTACGAAAAGCAGTCAAAAATAAACCCGGTCCACCGGGAAAAGCCGAAAAAGGATAATAACAGGTGATCCGCCAGCGAACCCTTAATAACCCTATACACGCCACTGGCGTGGGCCTTCATACTGGCCGAAAAGTCTATTTAACTCTTTCTCCAGCGCCCATCAATACGGGGATAATATTCCGCCGGGACATTGGTTCAAAGACAGTTTCAATACCAGCAACTGCCCCTAAAGTTGTGTCAACAGAACTCGCTACCACTATTGGCGATGATGAAGGAAACACAATATCCACCATCGAGCATTTGATGGCAGCTTTTGCCGGACTGGGTGTCGACAATTGCTTTGTAGATGTTAGCGCCCGTGAAGTTCCTATTATGGACGGCAGTGCCGCTCCCTTTATTTTTCTGATCCAGTCTGCTGGTATCAGAGAGCAAATTGCTCCTAAGAAATTTATCAAGATCAAAGAAACCCTTCGCGTTGAAGAGGACGATAAGTGGGTTCAGTTTGATCCGTACGATGGTTTTCGAGTGGATTTTGAAATCAATTTCAAGCATCCAGCGATCTCAGAAGGGTCTCAAAAAGCGATCATCGATTTCTCATCCACTTCGTTTGTACGAGAAATAAGCCGTGCCCGAACTTTTGGATTCATGAGTGATATCGAAGCCTTACGTAAGCGTGATCTGGCTTTGGGTGGTTGTCTGGATAACGCCATAGTGGTTGATAACTACAAGGTGCTGAACGCTGATGGTCTGCGTTATGCCGACGAATTTGTGCGACACAAAATTCTTGATGCGATAGGCGATTTGTTTCAACTTGGCTGTGGTGTGATTGGGCAGTTCACCGGCTATAAGTCAGGGCATGGCCTTAATAACCAGCTAGTGCGTGCTTTGTTAGCTCAGCCACATGCCTGGGAAGAAGTGACTTTTGAAGAAGAAGAAGGCCCAATTGTATACAGTCAGCCGTTGGCGTTAGCTAGCTAAAGCGACTGGACTACTGCATGTGGTTGTTTGGGTATTCCAGATAACTACATGTAGCCGTTATAAGGCTTTGTGCTACGAGGCCGACCGCACTAGCGCGTGATTCTAGATGGGCACTAGCTAGCTAGTACTTCCTTGGCTGTACGTTTGGAATGGTGCGGGTTTGAACTGCCCGCAGCACAATGCCCCGTTGCATAAATACTTTCTTAATTTCATTGTCATAGAAGCGCATTTTGGACGTCCAGGCCGGAGATTCGGCGTAGATTTTCAGGGTTGTATCCTCTATGACGGCATAAACCACTCGCTTCAGGACGTCCGGCGGCAGAGCCAGCAGCAGTGAGTCTTTCACGTCTTTCCAATTTCTGGATCGGCGCGTGAACTCATTGTCGATAAAAGTGTCGATTTGTTTCATAGGAATCGCAGGCGTGAACGGGCCAGATCAAGTCTAACAGTGTATGAATCTCGCTGAAACACACGATTTCCCGGTTTCCTTGCTGATTCTGAAACAAGCGGTAATCTCGCTTTAGTAAAATGAGCGTTAAAATTGCAAGGACGTAGGGCTGCAGGTGTAATCAACTCAGCGATTAGGCATTCTCACTTGCAAGGCCTGATTCCGCCCACACCTTTGGGTAGATATGAACCGCCACAACACTGGTTTGCCTGATACTATTAGGGATTCAGCGTAAGCATTTTGCACAGATCATCGGACCATCTTAATGAAAATATACCAGGCTCAGGTAGCTGACAAATGATTGGTAATCTAGTTAAAAAACTTGTCGGCAGCCGCAACGATCGGCTGGTTAAGCAGTATCAAAAGACAATTGCCGCCGCGAATCTGTTCGCAGACCATTGTGCTCCGTTGTCGGATGAGCAATTGCGCGCTAAAACGGAAGAATTCAAAGCGAAGGTGGCGAATGGCACCACGCTTGACGAATTACTGCCAGAAGCCTTCGCTGTGGTTCGCGAGGCGGGTACTCGTGCGATGGGCATGCGCCACTACGATGAACAATTTATTGGTGGAGCCGTGCTGCACGACGGCAAAATTGCAGAAATGCGCACCGGTGAAGGTAAAACCCTGGTTGCCACTACCGCGGTATATTTAAATGCGTTAACAGGTAAGGGCGTTCACGTGATCACGGTCAATGACTATCTGGCGCAACGTGACGCGGAATGGATGGGGATTCTCTATCGTTTTCTGGGGCTTTCCGTTGGCGTAATTATTAGTGGCATGGATTCAACAGCGAGACGCGAGTCTTACGCGGCCGATGTAACCTACGGCACAAACAATGAGTTTGGCTTTGATTACCTGCGCGATAACATGGCGCTTACACACGAAGACAAGGTGCAGCGCGGCTTGCATTATGCGATTGTCGACGAGGTCGACTCCATCCTCATTGATGAAGCTCGAACACCGCTTATCATTTCCGGTCCAACTAATGAGAGTAGCGAAACCTATAGCACCATAAATAAAGTGGTCCCGTCACTGGTTGCTGTGGTCGAGGAAGACGGCCCGGGTGATTTCACGATTGATGAAAAAGCCAAACAGGTTCATTTAACCGAAACCGGCATGGACCGCATTGAGCAGCTGATGGTCGAGCAAGGCATGCTTGAAGAAAACGAAAGCCTATACGATGCGGCTAACATCAGCCATTTGCACCACCTAAATGCTGGTTTACGCGCCCACGCGATTTACAAAAAAGACATCGACTACATTGTCGCCAACGACCAGATTGTTATCGTTGATGAGTTTACCGGTCGTACCATGGTGGGCCGCCGCTGGTCTGATGGATTGCATCAGGCGATAGAGGCGAAAGAACAAGTCACAATACAACAGGAAAATCAAACCCTCGCCTCTATCACCTATCAAAACTACTTTCGTCTCTACGACAAGCTGGCGGGTATGACGGGTACGGCAGATACTGAAGCCTTTGAGTTTCAGTCGATCTATGACCTTGAAGTAGTGGTAATACCCACACACAAGAGCATGGTGCGTGATGACCGTGGAGACTTAATTTACCTGACGCAGCGTGAAAAATATGACGCCATAGTCGAAGACATCGAAGAGTGCGTAACGCGGCAGCAACCTGCGCTGGTGGGAACCACCTCTATTGAAACATCTGAGTATTTGTCGGGATTATTGAAAGCTAAGAACATTCCACATGAAGTACTGAATGCCAAGCAGCATGAGCGTGAGGCGCAAATTATTGCCGACGCGGGGCGGCCCGGCGCGGTCACGATCGCTACCAATATGGCGGGTCGTGGTACCGATATCGTGCTGGGGGGTAACCTTGAATCAGAACTTGAAGGTGTGGTCGACGTAACAGACGACGATAAAAAAACGCGAACCACAGACTGGCAGCAGCGCCACGCTGACGTTCTAGCCTCTGGTGGTTTGCATATTATTGGTACCGAGCGGCACGAGAGTCGACGTATTGATAACCAGTTACGTGGTCGTTCGGGACGTCAGGGTGATGCTGGATCATCACGCTTTTATCTTTCCCTTGAAGATAACTTAATGCGTATTTTCGCCTCTGAGCGCATCGGGGGCATCATGCAGAAGCTTGGCATGGAAGAAGGTGAGGCGATAGAGCACTCTCTAGTGACCCGTGCCATTGAAAATGCACAACGTAAAGTTGAAGGGCACAACTTTGATATCCGAAAGCATCTACTTGAATACGACGATGTCGCTAACGATCAACGTAAAGTTATTTATGAGCAGCGTGACGATCTGATCGACGCAGAAGAAGTCTCTGAAAACGTATCTGCAATGCGTGAAGATGCCGTTGAAACCTTAATGGCTGAATACTTACCGCCGGGCAGTCTTGATGAGAGCTGGGATCTCGAAGGTGCCGATGAGGCATTAAAAAGCGCTTTCGATCTAGATATGGGCCTTAAAGCGCTGGTTGATGGCGATGGTAGTCTTGACGAAGAAAGTATTCGGGAAACCGTCACCAATGCCCTCGGAGAAAAGTATCAGGAGACAGAATCGCGTGCTGGCGAAGAAACGTTGCGGCGCTTTGAAAAATTTGTTCTGCTGAAAACACTGGATGATCATTGGAAAGAGCATCTCGCTTCAATGGATTATTTACGCCAGAGCGTAGGCTTGCGCGGGTACGCACAAAAAAACCCGAAGCAGGAATACAAGCGTGAATCGTTTGAACTGTTCTCGCATATGTTAGATGAATATAAAAAAGACGTGGTAGGTGTATTGTCAAAGGTGCAAGTGCAAGACCCTGCCGAAGTCGAAAGAGCAGAAGCGCAAGCTCAAGCACAGCAGCCAACGCCACAACAAGTCACATATGAGCACGCAGACGCAGCCAGTGCTACTGCATCAGCACCACCTGAAGACCATGGTCAGGGTGGAGATACTATGGATGAACCGTTTACTCGCGGTGAACCAAAAGTAGGGCGCAATGATCCTTGCTGGTGTGGTTCGGGTAAGAAGTTTAAGCGCTGTCACGGGCAGTTGACCTAGGGTCTGGTTATGGCAGTGGGTCTAATGCCGCCGGGCATTCTTGCGGCGGTTAATGGTGTTCGCCTTGCTGGCGGGGCGTGCGGTATTAAAAGTAGTGGCGCCTCAGACCTTCTGCTGATCGCTCTGAGTGAAGGGTCGGCCGTTGCCGGTGTTTTCACGAAAAATGCATATTGCGCTGCGCCAGTGACGATCGCTCGCAATCATTTGCAGCAGGGTAACGTAAGGGCGCTGCTGATAAATTCGGGTAATGCCAATGCGGGCACCGGAGTACAGGGAATGGCAGATGCCATGTCACTGTGTGAATTGACAGCATCACAACTGGGGTTAGACGCATCTCAGGTGCTGCCGTTTTCCACTGGTGTGATCGGTGCGTTATTGCCGATGGAAAAACTAAAAGCAGGTGTGCGCAGCTTGTCGCCTGAATTAAGTGAACAGCAATGGTTGAGTGCTGCAGAATCAATCATGACAACCGACACTTTGCCCAAAGCGCACTCGCAGCAAATCACAATTGATGGGAAAGTAATTACCATCACTGGTATCTCAAAAGGATCAGGGATGATACATCCTGATATGGCAACGATGCTTTCGTTCGTTGCCACTGATGCTGCTGTGGACAACACAGCTCTACAGAAAGCACTCGGCGCTATTGCGGATAGCACGTTTAATTGTATTTCGGTTGATGGAGATACATCGACTAATGACGCGTATATTTGTATTGCCTCTGGCCAGCAAAATAATAATGTGCTTAACGAAAATCACCCTCAATGGTCTGACTTCTATCAGGCACTTGAAGCGACTGCTCTACACTTGGCGCATGCGATTATCAGGGATGGTGAAGGCGCGACGCGTTTTATTGAAATAGAGGTGAATGGTGGAGAAGACATTGAGTCTTGTAAGCGTGTTGGTTTTACTGTGGCTCATTCTCCATTAGTTAAAACGGCATTTTTCGCAGGTGATCCTAATTTAGGTCGAATACTGGCGGCGATTGGCCGTAGTAAAATTGCCAAGCTTGATATGAATAAGGTCTCATTAAAATTAGGTGGTCTTCCGGTCGTTGAGAACGGTGAACCGTCGGCAAGCTACAGTGAAGCTGAGGCTTCGCGAATAATGTCTGAGCAAGATATTCGAGTAGAAATAAGTCTGGGGCTAGGCAGTAACAGCGCAACGGTATGGACGACTGATTTATCTTATGACTATGTCAAGATAAACGCAGAGTATCGGTCTTAGCTCGCGCCGCTAGTCTGAACTGAGTGCTAGCTTGGTCAGTTTGTTATGCAGTTCCATTACCTGCACTTTAGTGCTTCCAATATCCCCGCTGTTCGTCACAACATCATCGGCTACCGCCAGGCGCTGTTGCCTGCTGGCCTGACTGGCGAGAATTTTTTCTGCCTGAGTGCGAGTGCTGTTGTCCCGTTTCATTAAGCGCTTTAGTTGAGTTTGAACCTCAACATCTACCACTATCACGTAGTCGTAGGTATTTTGCTGACCGGTTTCTACTAATAGGGGAATAACGACAATGCTATAGAGTGCGCCATTTTTTTCATGAATGGCAAGGCTATCAAGTGTCAGCTGTCGAATGAGAGGATGGGTAATTGCTTCAAGATCTGACCTGGCATCTGAGTCATCGAAAATAATTTGTCGTAATAATTGTCGATTAAGTGTGGCATCGCTACTAATGACCTGCTGGCCGAATCTGTTGGCAATGGCAGCTAGGCCGTCGCTATTTGGTTCAACCACTTTTCTGGCTAATAAGTCGGCATCGACCACTGGTACGCCGAGATCAGAGAAGCTGTCGCTTACCGTTGTTTTGCCACTGGCAATGCCGCCGCTAAGGGCTACCCGCAGCATGGGTAGCCAGCGGTAGTATTTACCTTACAGGCCCATTTTAGAGGTATAAAATGCAACAAGTTGATCGCCCCACATTAGTGCAATCCAACCGGCAATCGCAAGGTAGGGGCCGAATGGAATTGGTTTGTCACGTTTATGTTTAAATGCAACCATCAGCATGATACCGATAACAGCGCCTGTCAATGACGACAACAGAATGATCAATGGCAGCTTCATCCAGCCAAGCCAGGCGCCCATCGCTGCCAGTAATTTAAAATCACCAAAGCCCATACCTTCTTTGCCGGTGATTAGCTTGAATGTTTGAAATACCAGCCACAGAGACATGTAGCCAGCGGCGGCCCCTATAATTGCGTGGTGTGCATCAACAAAAACAGGTGACAGGCTGATCACCAGTCCCAGCCACATTAATGGCAGGGTGATTGTGTCTGGTAGCAAGGTGGTGTGAAAATCAATTAATGCTAGTGATATCAGTGACCAGGTAAACAGCAGTGCAAAAACGGTTTGTAAGCTGGCGCCAAACTTCATTGCGATAGCCAATGACATGAACGCGGTCAAGAGCTCAACAATCGGGTACTGGGCAGAGATAGGGTTTTTGCAGTTACCACATTTGCCGCGTAGTAAAACCCATGAAATAACCGGTATATTGCGCCACGCGCTGATCATCTCGCCGCAAGAAGGGCAGCTAGAGCGTGGCACCATTAGATTAAATGGCTTTTGCTCCGTGGTGTCTTCTGATTCAAGTTCCAGAAACTCGCGGCACTCGCTGCGCCAGTTTTTTTCCATCATCAGCGGCAGTCTATAAACCACCACATTAAGGAAGCTACCGACAAATAAGCCAACCGTAAAACAAACGAAAAAGAGCAACGAATTGTTGCTCTGGATTACTTCAAGTAGTGTCATTTTCAATCCGTGCGCTTAGGTGACTGTCCGGCAACTAAAATCTACTGTGGGCGCGGTCTTTCGGCTAGCTATTACGATCAATATCGTTAGAGAAGAATGACTATCTGCCTCTATTGATCGAAACATCTAGCTCGAAATCTCACACCCTCGCTACGGCCCCAGTTCTCGGACAGCCACCTAGGAGCCTGTCCGAGAACTATGATCTACTACGGGCGCGGTCTTTTGGCCAGCTATTACGATCGATATCGTTAAAGAAGAATGACTATTCGCCTCTATCGATCGAAATATCTGACTCAAAATCTCACGCCCTCGCAACGACCCTAGTTCCCGGACAGGCTTCTAGTGGCGCAGGCTGGTGTTTTTAGAATGCGTCGCCCATTTTAAAGATCGGCAGATACATCGCAACAACAAGGCCACCAACCACAACGCCAAGGAAGGCCATGATCATAGGTTCCATCAAACTGGTTAGCGCATCGACTGAATTATCTACTTCATCTTCATAATAGTCAGCAACTTTTGCCAGCATGTCATCAAGTGCACCAGATTCTTCACCGATCGACACCATCTGTATAGCCATATTTGAAAACAGATTTTGCTCTCGCATTGATGCGGTCAACCTTTGACCTGTCGAGGTGTCATCACGCATTTTCAATACGGCATCTCGATAAACTGCGTTGCCTGCTGCACCTGCAACCGAATCCATTGCTTCTACTAACGGTACGCCAGCAGAAGACATAGTAGACAATGTTCTAGCAACTTTTGAGGTTGACGCTTTGTGAACAATTTCACCAATGATTGGCAATTTCAAAATCAGTGCGTCAGTTTTGTCTCTGAATTTTTGCGATTTCTTATGTATTGATTTCAGTATGAATACCACACCACCGATCACACCGAATATTAACAACCACCATTGCTGCATAAACTCTGATAGGTTGACCACCATTTTGGTGAACGCTGGTAAGTCGCTGCCAACACCTTCAAATAGTGTTTCGAACTGTGGTACGACGAATATTAACAGGATCGCGGTAACAATGAAGGCGACGATTAGAACGGCAACAGGATAAAACATGGCACTTTTAATCTTTGCCTTCAGCGCTTCTGTTTTTTCTTTGTACGTTGCCACTTCATTCAGAAGCTTCTCAAGTGTACCCGATTGCTCACCGGCTTCCACAAGGTTACAGAAGAGGTCGTCAAAGTGATCAGGATGATTTCTCAATGCGACGGTCAGGCTGCTACCGCCTTCGACATCCCCCTTTATTTGATTGACCACTTGTGACATAGCTTTGTTATCAAGGCCGTTTGCTACAATTTCAAAGGCTTGGACAAGTGGTACACCCGCGCCCATCATAGTGGTTAACTGCCGAGCAAAGATTGATATATCGGCGGCAGTAATACTGTTTTTACCACCTTTGATCACCTTTTGCTTTTTAACTTTGGTGGGCGTAATTCCTTGGCGCCGGAGCTGAGCTTTGATTAAGTCCATGCTCTTACTTGCCATTTCGCCTTTGACGACCTGGCCCTTGGAATCCTTCCCTTCCCAAATGAAGACTGTTTTTTTAATTGCTGCGGCTGCCATGATCAATTAATCCTGCGTGACGCGGTTAGCTTCTTCCAGGCTGGTTAATCCAGCCATCACTTTCTTTAAAGCTGATCGACGTAAATCATCGATGCCTTCTTTCTTCGACTGGTCTGCGATATCTATAGCATTACCATCAGCCATGATTATTCGGCCCATGTCCTCTGAAATTGGCATAACCTGATAGATGCCAACTCGGCCTTTGTAACCTTCATTACACTTACTACAACCGTTAGCAGAATATATCGTAAGGTCCTTTACGTCTTCTTCGCTAAAACCTTCTTTCAGTAACACTTCCTTTGGAACGTCTGCAGGTTGTTTGCAGTCACACAAGCGGCGAGCCAGTCTTTGTGCAATGATTAATGTTACGGCTGTAGCAACGTTAAAGGCTGGCACACCCATATTCATCAATCGGGATATAGTTTGAGGCGCATCGTTGGTGTGTAATGTTGATAATACCAAGTGGCCTGTTTGCGCCGCTTTTATCGCAATACTTGCAGTTTCAAGGTCTCGTATCTCACCCACCATGATGATGTCAGGATCTTGTCTTAAAAATGATTTCAATGCTTCAGCAAACGTAAGTCCTGCTTTTGGATTGACATTCACCTGATTGATACCAGCCAGGTTTATTTCCGCTGGATCTTCAGCCGTTGAAATATTAGTGTCGGCAGTATTTAGAATGTTTAGGCCGGTATAAAGTGATACGGTTTTACCACTACCAGTTGGTCCGGTAACCAGTATCATTCCATATGGATTAGCAAGTGCATCCATGTAGAGTTTTTTCTGTGAGTCTTCATAGCCAAGTGCGTCAATGCCAAGCTGTGCGCTGCTGGGGTCTAAAATACGAAGAACTGTCTTTTCGCCGAAAAGAGTCGGGCAGGTATTAACACGAAAATCAATTGCGCGGTTTTTTGTGATCTTAAGCTTGATTCTGCCATCCTGCGGAACACGGCGCTCAGAGATATCCATTTTCGACATCACTTTCAAGCGTGCAGTCAGTCTGCCAGCCAGGTTGAGTGGCGGCTCAGACACTTCCTGCAGAATACCGTCGATGCGGAATCGTATACGAAAGATTTTTTCGTAGGGCTCAACATGAATATCTGAAGCGCCGCGTTTGATCGCATCAAGAAGTACTTTATTAACGAATCTAACAACCGGTGTGTCATCGACGTCAGAGGTGTCTTCGGCTTCACCGGAGCTATCATCGCTGGCGATATCCATATCGAAGCTTTCATCAAGTCCATCGCCCAGTCCGCTCATGCCACTGCCGGAAGAGGCTTTCTCGATTAGTTCGGCAAGCTTGTCCTCTTCAACCAGCACTGGGATCACTGTTTGCCCGGAACTGAATTTGATTTCGTCAAGAGCAGCGGTATTAGTGGGATCTGATAGTGCAACAAATAGCCGATTGCCACGTTGAAAAATCGGTAGTGCGTTGTTCTTTGCTACCGAATCTTCGTTGATATGGTCTGTTGGCAGGGAGTCAGCGGATAGTGCTGAAAGATCAAAGAGTGAGAAACCAAATTCTTGTGCAGCAATGTTAGCAATTCGAGTGGCCGAAATGTCCATGTGATGCACAAGGTGACTGATTAACTGACGTTTGTTAGCGCTAGCGTCTGCAAGTGCTTTCAG
>JALZUX010000329.1 GCA_023301405.1 Granulosicoccaceae bacterium
CGCCACGGCATATGGCCAGGCATATAGCCGAATGACGGGGTCTGCTTGTCTACGGCATCAGGAAACGCCTTCATATCGTAGCCGTCGTAAATGAATTCGCCTTCATCAACATCAAGATTCGCTGCAATCAACGCTGCAGGCCCGTGACAAATAGCAAGCATATGTTGACCTTGTTGGTGTGACCATCTGATTATTTTGCCAACATCCGAATTTTCCGGAAGACCTAACATCGCTCCATGTCCTCCTGGTAAAAACACAGCGATGTACGGCGAATCGTCAGTCAATGACTGTTGAACAAAATCTTTCACAGAGCCCGGGTTATCAAACTTCTGCTTATACTCGCGGTATAAACTGTTTACCGCCTCGTCTTCTGGCGGCATTGCCCACATTTCAATTTTCGCAGACTTACCAGTGGGAGTGATTATATCAATATCAAAGCCAGCATTCGTCAGATGCAACATAGGCACAATCATTTCAACGGGGTGATTGCCAGTAGAGAATTTCTTACCATTTTTCATGGTCATGTTTTTCTCTTCTGTGCAAATCATCAGCACTTTGAGTCGGCCACCTGAATAGGCATTCGGGTAGTGATCATGACTGTAGTCAGATCTTTTTACCGTTGCGAGCTTCAACGCTAAAGGAGATGGTGAAAAGCTACCATCTGCTTCTTTCTTAGGTGACCAAAACATTATTTTTTCTAGTAGTGACATAGTCGTTTCCGGTTGTTGCCAAAATAACTTTTTTACTGACAGGCTTACTTGACGTTTACCACTATCTTTCCAACTGATCTTCCTGTCGCCAGTTGATCATAGGCGTCTGCTACCTTCTCAAACGGAAACACGCTATCTATAACCGTCTTGACACTACCTGCTTCAAGCAAAGCAACAATCTCGGTCAACATTGCACCGTCTGGTGACATAAAGAAGTTTTCAAACCGCACATCATACTTTGCCGCAAGGTTTTCAGTGTCTTCACCTTTAATAGAGATTAGTGCACCGCCTTTCTTGAGCACTTTGAATGATTCAACAATAGTGTCACCACCCAACATATCGAAGACCAGGTCATAGTCTTTGAGCTCTTCTTGAAATTTCTCGGTCTTGTAGTCGATCACTACATCCGCGCCTAAGCTTTTTACAAGCTCTGCATTTTTCGAACTTGTGGTAGTAGCGACGTATGCACCAAAACGCTTGGCTATCTGAATGGCTAGTGTTCCCACGCCACCTGATCCTGCATGGATCAATACTTTGTCATCTTTTTTAAGCTGACCTTTAGTGATCAATGCCTGCCATGCAGTCAAACCTGCTAGCGGAATAGATGCAGCATCAGTATGGCTTATCCTTGCTGGTTTAATCGCCACCTCATCTTCTTTAAGCCGTGCAAACTCTGCCATTGCTCCTGCATCTTCCTGATTCGGGCGCGCAAGTACCGCATCACCGACTTTCACGGTCTTAACATCACTGCCTACCTCAACCACAACACCTGAGACGTCATATCCCATCACGTGTGGAAAACTCAGCTCCAACATTTGTCTCAGGTATCCGGCGCGAAGAATATTATCGATAGGATTAAGGCTTGCCGAATGAACCTCAATGATGACTGAATCATCTGCAAGAGCAGGCTTAGCTAACTCGTCAATTACAACAGCGGCTTCGTAGTCACGAATAATGGCAGCTTTCATGGATTCTTCTTTGGGTTGCTTTTAATATGGAAATGGATGTTAATATCTACCCATGCAAAGGATAAGGCCCATATTTCACATTCACTTTTGTCTAAAAGACAACAATACTGGTGAATCAAGTTAACCCATGGATAAGCTTCGCGCACTTCGGTATTTCGATCACCTGGCAAATTCACTGAACTTCAGTGTTACGGCAGAACATTTCCAGGTGCCGTCTTCCTCAGTTTCCCGGCGTATTAAAG
Organism: Granulosicoccaceae bacterium; assembly: GCA_023301405.1. Classification (GTDB taxonomy): domain Bacteria; phylum Pseudomonadota; class Gammaproteobacteria; order Granulosicoccales; family Granulosicoccaceae. The sequence continues at coordinate 1,921 of JALZUX010000329.1, forward strand.
ACCTTGAACAAGAGCTGGGTGCGGCGTTGTTCGAACGAACCACCCGAACAGTAAGATTGACCGATTTGGGCAAACTCTATTTGCGTGAAGTGGCCACTGCGCTTCAATCAATAGAAATGGCAGACGAGCTGGTGGGTGCTCAGTCAAAATCGCCCAGCGGTATGTTACGAATTACGGCAATGCCTGGCTATGGTGAACTTTTTGTGTTGCCCGCATTAGAAAAATTGCGGGAGATATATGACAACATCGATTTCGATGTGAACTTTACTGATGAAGTCATTAACCTTGCCAGTAACGAAGTGGATATCGCTATTCGGGCCGCTTCAACCCTGCCAGAACAGCTCGTCGCTCGCAGGCTTGGGGATCATGATTTTGTACTGGTGGCCACACCTGAATACATCAGTGAACACGGTGCGCCGAAGACTTCAAACGAATTAAGCACGCGCACCGTTTTTATGTACCGTACACCGCAAGGGGTGCTTGATTGGCTCACACACCGCGATGGTATATGGCAGGCCATTGACCTGACCCCTAAGTATATTACCAACCATGGACAGTCTTTAATTGACAGCGTTCTTACCGGACGCGGGATCGCATTCCTGCCTCGTTGGGGTGTGACTAAAGAAATTGAACAAGATCGATTGATAGAACTTCATCTTGAAGATGGACCACTATCAAGTAGAGGCGATGCGCAAATGAGTATGTACTTGCTTTATCATCCGCCGAAATTTCGATTGCAAAAAATCAGGGTGACGGTTGATTTTCTTATTACAGAGCTAAGGAGTTACTAAATACGATCATTTCTATTCATGGGAATTCACTAACATGAATGTCCAGTTAGTAGCACTCCGCTCTGGTTTGCCACCTCTCTACGTAACGAAGGAAGGGATCAGGTTAGTTTTGTGATCTATAGATCTGTACCTTACAAAACTAACCTGACCCTATCCTCCTTGACCCTATCCTCCTTACACATCGGGTGCGCCGCTAATCAAATTTCTTGGTCACTTAGGCAAGTGAAGCAGCATCTTTTGTTTAAGTGACTGAATCTGTAAGCGCCACGATTATAGCTGTCACGACTCAGGTTCAGTTGCCTGGCAGCCTCTGCAGCACCAACCCGATACGCCAGCGCTACCCAGCCCTTAAGACTCGCGATCAACTATCTCGACTACCACTCTACGAATTACTCGTAATACTTACCTGTGCCTGAACCACTCTTAAAATAGTCCACGTTTGCGCTAAACCAGTGTTTTACGTTCACTTCTGCTTTGTGCACACCGCTTCGAGTCATTAACCAATTTTTCAAATAAGTGCGCTCCTTGCTGATCGCACTTTTTACCATGGGTGTGATCATCTATGCTCGCCCACGTTGGAAGAACACCCCGCGTTCGTGACAATCTGAACGATTACCTCATTCCCTATGAATACGCCCAACGTTAAACGTGCGGGCAAACATCCCTGTTGTCCGCTGCAGCGCTTGTCAATAGCGAAACACCTTAAGTCTCAGATTGATCATAGCCTGCCCTTCGAGTGAAAAAAACACGCGAGCGTTTGGGCTGTAGGTGATGATCTGAAATGTAAAAAAAGGTC
>JALZUX010000330.1 GCA_023301405.1 Granulosicoccaceae bacterium
CCTAGGAGTCTGTCCGGGAACTAGGGTCTTGAGCTCCGGCGTGAGATTTTGAGTCAGATATTTCTATTAATGAGGGCGAATAGTTGTTCTTCTTTAACGTTGTGATCAGAAATATCTATCTCAAAATTTTATGCGCCTGAGTGATCTGTACATTGATCTGTATACGGACGAGCACCAGCCATGCTGATCGTGCTTCGATAAACAAAATGTTGATTGCGTTTCTTGACAATTGTTGGTCAACCGGTCGAAGGGTTTCTTAGTTATAATCAGTCTGGGACTTCCCAACCTAAACTAACGCAGAGACTGAACATGCCAAAGCAAATTATTGAAACCAAGGACGCGCCCAGCGCTATTGGTGCTTATTCTCAAGCTGTAAAAGTTGGTGATACAGTTTATCTGTCTGGTCAAATCCCGTTGAACCCCGAAACAATGGAAGTTGTTGGCGGCGGTGTAGAGGTGCAAATTAACCAGGTGTTTACAAACCTTGCTGCCGTATGTAAAGCAGCGGGTGGTAGCCTTGAAGATATCGTAAAGCTGACCGTTTACCTGACCGATCTCGGTGATTTTGCCAAGGTCAATGAAGCGATGGCTGAATTTTTTGAAGCTCCGTATCCTGCACGAGCCGCAATTGGGGTGGCACAGTTACCTAAAGATGTCCCTGTTGAGGTTGAAGGGGTCATGGTGCTTAATAACTAATTGAGTATTCAGAAAACGCGATCACCTGCCTACCGTGGCAAGTCTGCACTTATTGCAAGGTGGCCTACATTGCCGATGATTTGTACAGGCTGGTAGTTTGATGGATCTATCATCAATTCCAGTGGTTCGGCTTGCCGGGGTTGGCCCTAAGCTGGCTGAAAAACTAGCAAAGCTGCGAATTAAAACAATCCAGGATGTATTGTTTCATTTGCCGCTGCGTTATCAGGACCGCACCAGAGAAGTGGCTATCGGTGATTTGTTGCCCGGTATGGAGGTCGTCTGTACCGGCACCGTTGTATCAACTGAAGTGTTGTTTCGAGGACGTCGGTCAATGGTCTGCACCATTGCAGATAGCAGTGGCGAGCTGCGACTGCGATTCTTCCACTTCAATAATCAACAGCGTGAAAGTCTCAGGGAAGGCGCAAAGATCCGCTGTTTTGGTGAAATTCGCCGTGGTCCAAGGACCATGGAAATGGTGCACCCTGAGTATCAGGGAGTCGTGGCGGGTACCACTCCGTTGGTGGCGGAAACATTAACGCCGATCTATCCCGTTACCGAAGGGTTGCATCAATTGTCGATGCGCAAAATCACCACAGGTGCACTCGAATATCTTGAAAAAGCTGCGATACCGGAGTTGCTTCCTACGTCGACGGCGCTCTTTGACGATGTGGGTAAATTTAGCATACCTCTACATCGTGCCTTAGTAACAGCGCATCGGCCGCCGCCTGAAGTAAGCGTTGATGCCTTGCTTGAGGGGACTCATCCCGCAGTGCAGCGACTGGCCCTGGAAGAATTAATCGCGCACAGGCTCAGCGTTCAACGAGTACGGGAGCAATCACGCACCCTTATAGCGCCTGAGATTGCACGGCAAAGTGAGCTTTGTGCGACGCTAGTGACCTCGTTACCTTTTCAGTTGACCGGTGCGCAAAGCCGGGTGATCGATGAGATTGCTACCGATCTCAGTACACCGGAGCCTATGCTGAGATTGATTCAAGGGGATGTTGGATCTGGAAAAACCATGGTGGCCGCCGCCGCGGCTGCGATGGTGGTTGGGGCTGGCTATCAGGTGGCGATAATGGCGCCAACCGAAATATTGGCTGAGCAACATCTTGCCAGCTTCACTAGTTGCTTTGAACCATTGGGATTAAAAATTGGTTGGTTAAAAGGCAAGCTTGGGGCGCGACAACGTCGTGAGTCGATAGAGTCTATCGCGCTCGGTCAGACAAGTATTGCAGTGGGTACACACGCGTTGTTCCAACGCGATGTTAACTTCAAAAATTTAGGGCTTACTATTGTGGATGAGCAGCATCGTTTTGGCGTTCATCAACGATTATCTCTGCGCGAAAAAGGGGTGGTCGACGGGCTTGTGCCTCATCAGCTCACCATGACGGCTACGCCCATCCCGCGCACACTGGCAATGACGGCCTATGCTGATCTTGATTGCTCTGTGATCGATGAGTTGCCGCCGGGGCGACAGCACATCACGACTGTTGCCATTCCCAATGGCCGGCGCGAAGAAGTGATCAGTCGGGTAGCGGCGGCAATTACGGAAGGACGGCAAGTGTATTGGGTATGCACTCTAATCGAAGAGTCTGAATTACTGCAGGCAAGTGCCGCAGAAAACACACTGGAAGAGCTTTCAGAAAGAATGCCTGATGTAGCCATTTCATTGGTGCATGGTCGTATGAAAGGCCCTGAAAAAGAACAGGCAATGATGGAATTCAAAGACCATCAGACTCAGTTGCTGGTGGCAACCACGGTGATTGAAGTGGGTGTGGATGTGCCTAACGCATCATTAATTATAATAGAAAACGTAGAGCGTCTGGGCTTATCGCAACTCCATCAGTTACGTGGTCGGGTGGGTCGCGGCAGTGTAGAAAGCAGCTGTGTGCTGATGTATGAGGCCGGGCTCAGCCAGCGTGCACGCGATCGTATTGGCATTATGCGTGAGACGAATGACGGCTTTGCGATTGCTGAGAAGGATCTAGAACTGCGTGGTGCCGGTGAAATGCTTGGTACTCGCCAAACCGGGGCGATGAATTTTCGCATCGCCGACATCGTGCGTGATAAAAAACTGCTCATCGACGTCAAGGTGTTGAGCGAACAAATTCAACGCAACACACCTGAGCTTGTAGATCCTCTGGTGAAGCGGTGGATGGGGGACGATGCGCCTGAATACGGTAACGTATAGCCTGAATAACGCGGGCTAGAGCGACTGGTTTCTGTAGTGTCTAACTAAATAGCCCAGCCCTAATAAAACAATAACTGCTAGTCCGCCGGATACCATGCCGTAAAGATGCGCGTTGACGATTACATTTCCACCAGTCATTTTTTCGCTGCTCTCGACCGCTCCGTAAAGTTGTTCCCACACAATTTTTCCGATAGTGTAGGCAGCCAATATTACGGCAGTTAACCGCTGGTGGCGAAACTCCGCAATGGCCCCGCCTAGTAGCAGGCCATACAGCACGCCTGATAGCCCGACGTACCATTGTAGGTGAGGATCGAACAGCAATAGGCCCGTTCCAACACCAATCATGCTGATGATTCCGGTCAGCAGCCAGTGCCATGCGCGCATAGCGGGCGCTAACAACGCGGTGATCACAATTAAGCCTGCAAGGTTTAGAAAAAGGTGGGAGTAACCTAGATGCACCAGATTACCCGTCAGTAGTCGCCACCATTGGCCTGCCTCGATGTCGGGCCGACTAAAGCGCAAAGCCTCTTGTAGCCCGAACAATTGCAAAATAATGCAAGTTGCTCCAACGGCGACAGCGATCCAGTGTGCACAGTTGAGTTTTTGTGTAAAGGTTGTGTATTGTCGGGCGTACAATGGAAACTTTTTCCTGCTGGGTTTATCAGTACAGTAACAGGCGGCGCTCTATTTGCCGCTATAATTATCGTCAGATAATAGTAGGCGTTAAAACGAAGAGTAGCTGGCTTAAAGTAAAGTTAGCGCGCTAAGTTCGCCGTCGAATTCAAGATTGGAGCCAATAGACTGTGATGAAAATCGTCAAATCCGAAAAAATGATTGAATCTGGAACAACCAGCCCTCAACTAGCCATAGACGGCACGCAGCCACGTAAGCAGTCAGGCTTTAGTCTGATCGAGCTAATCGCGGTGGTAGCGATACTGGGAATATTAGCAGCGGTGGTTGCACCGAAAATTTTTGGCCAACCTGGCAAAGCTAGAATTGCTAAAGCAAAAACCGAGATAAGCGGTATTCAATCAGCGCTGCAAATGTATAAATTAGAAAATATTAACTACCCGAGTTCAGAGCAGGGCCTGATGGCGTTGGTTGAACAGCCCAGCGGTGAGCCAGAAGCACCAAATTGGCAGGAAGGTGGTTATCTGGATAGATTGCCTAAGGACCCTTGGGGTAAAGAGTACCTATATGTGAGCCCTGGTGAGAATGGCGATATCGACATCTACACGATGGGTGCCGATGGACAAAGTGGCGGTGAGGGAGAAAACTCCGATATCGGTAACTGGAATTTGTAACTTTTGAACCGCAGAAGTAATAGTCAGTAACATAGAGGTGCAGGTACCATGACCTGCACCTCGAACATCTCAAATCCAGGAGATATAGCGATGTCCTCTCCCATTAAAAATCAACGCGGATTTTCGCTGCTGGAACTGATCGTCGTCATTGCAATGATGGCTACCTTAACCGGGGTTATAGTGCCGCGAATAAATTTCGGCGGCGAAAAAAACCAAATCCGCACTGAGACTCTGCGCCTTGCCGAGTTAATGCGACGAGCCTCCGAAGAGTCTATTTTTAAGACTCGCGAAATCGGCATCCGCTTTACAGATGGTGATTATCAGTTTCTGACGCTTGAAGGTGATAACAGAACCGGTAAATGGGTTGCCTACGAGAGTAAAATGTTTCGCAAACGCGAGTGGCCTGACGGCTTTGAAGTAGAAGTTGAGCTCTCGGGTGTTGGCGTTGAACTTGAATTCAGCGACGCCTTTAAAATCGATGAGAAAACCCGCCCGCATGTCCTGTTTTTATCTAACGGAGAATTAATGCCTGATTTTAAAGTGCTGGTGGACAAGGGGATATCTGACGATCGGTGGCAGGTTGCCAGCGGTGTCGAGGAACCTGTCACTGTCGGGATAGCGGAAGACCTGTGAACAACAGAAATTTAGTTACTGGATTTACGCTGGTTGAGATCATGGTTTCTCTGGCAATTTTATCCATTATGTTGGGTGCCTTGGTGCAAGGTGCTGGATCGGCCACCGCTAATGCGGGCAGGCTTCGCGATCGCGCTATTGCAGAATGGGTGGGCAGTAATATTATGGTGGAGTTACAGTTGTCACCCACATTTCCTACAACTGGCACGAAGTCGGGAGAAGAAGAAATGTTGGGGCACAAGTGGTTTTGGAAAACCATCGTGCAAAAAGTTGAAGATGACGACCTACGGAGAGTCGATGTCGAAGTGCGTCGCACTGAGGAATCAAAAAACCCCATTTTTTCGTTGGCCGGTTTTGTCAGCCACCCTCGTTTAAAATCGCGAAATGTGAGTGCTACACAGTGAACGTGAATCGCCAGCGTGGCTTTACGTTAATCGAGTTCATAGTCGCCACCGCAGTGCTGGCAATTATGGGTGGTGTGGCCTACGCTGGCTGGTTTAACGTTAATAGAATTGCCGATCGAACAGAGGCGGCGGTGCAGCGCTATGAACATTTGCAGCGTGCGTTTTACTGGTTTGGTGAAGATTTTGAACAAATTGTCAAACGCGATTCAGTCGATGAATTGGGTGGCAAGCGTAAAAGTATTGAAGTCAGTGAGTCGGGTGAGTACATCATTCAGATAACACGAGGGGGATGGACCAACCCGGCGATGTTGCAAATGCCCCCGCGAAGTGATTTACAGAATGTTGCTTACTACCTTGATTCTGATAACCGGCTGTTGCGACGTTACTGGTACCACGTAGATCGCTTTGACTCGGAGGCCTTTAGCGATCGACTGCTAGTGGATAACGTTGTTGGATTAACTTTTCGTTTTTTAACTGCAAGCGGTGAGTGGGAGACTTCATGGCCACCACAGAGCAATACGGATGAGGAGTTTGATGAACTTCCAATAGCGCTTGAGGCAACCATTGAACTTGAAGACCTAGGCTCGGCACGTCAATTGTATCCTTTACCAAACTGATAAGTATGAACGCAGCTACCAAAAAAGATAGTGCAGAAATACGGCTGAATATGCAATGAAGCGTTGGCACCAAAAATACTCAATCCCCGGTAAACAAGAAGGGGCGGCACTCATCACAACGTTGCTCATAGTGGCGCTGATTACGATTACCGTGACAGCGATGACATCGCGACAGGTCTTGTCGATCCAGCGCGCCTCTAATCGCCAGGTGTTGGGGCAATTAAAAGGCCTGTTAGGTGCTGGTGAAAATTTTGCCATTGCCGTGTTGAATCGTGATCGCAAGGAAGGTGAGCGCAACAACTCTGACAGCACTGAGGACTTCTGGGCAGAGAGCTTACCGCCGGTGCCTGTTGACGGGGCAACAGTAGAAGGTTGCGTTATTGATTTGCAGGGCAAGTTCAATCTGAATAATCTGGTCAACGATGAAGGCACTACCGAGCAACTTGAGTTTGAAAGCCTGCAGCGCTTGTTAACCGCATTGAGCATCAATTCTGATTTTGCAGAATCAATACTGGACTGGATTGATCCGAATGCGGATGCCACGGGTGTGGAAGGCGCTGAAGATGATTTCTACACCGGGCAAACGCCCCCGTATCGAGCCGCTAATGGCCCAATGGCAAGCCCGACCGAATTATTGCTAGTGAAAGGTTTTCGCGTCACCGATGAAGGAGGCCTAGACAATTACGATGTGCTTTTACCTCACATTTCCACTGTGCCTTATGGTACGTCGATAAACGTAAATACGGCGTCTGCGGCTGTGCTGGCCTCTCTCGCAGATTACATGATTGAACGGTCTGACGATCTACAGGTGGTTGATAACGGGTATTGGGAAAACTATCCTGGATGCCCGGAAGGGGGTGGCTTGCTCGATACACTCATCAACGCCGAGGACGATGAAGATCCGGCAGCTGCGGATTCCGATGCAGGTGTTGAAGGTGACAATCCCGATGACGAAGACGCCGGTAGCTTTATTTATGAGAACATAGAACAATTTATAGCAGATGCAAAAGGCGATACCGAAGAGCAAAACGTCGACGGTGCTAACATAGACAAGTCCAGCAGATACTTTATGTCTAGAGTAACGGTCAGTCGAGATGAGTCTAGTTTAACCCAATTTTCCATTCTTGAACGCGACAACACCGGCGCTGTAAGAGTATTACGTCGAACCCGTGGGAGCTTGTAGCTCGTCGCTGTTTGAGGTAAAACCGTCATTGTAATGCGGACTTAATGTCCAATTGTTCTCCATACACACTACTAAGTGGAACCGGAATCTAGTGGCTCAGTATTTATTAACCTATTTGCGACGCATTGGCGATGATTACCTGCGTTGGGCGGTTTGCGATGACAAAAGTGGGGTCGTTGGATCCCATGATCACGGTAGCTTTGCGGATGCAGCAAAAGCCGCCGAACGCCGAAAAGTAATAATGGTCATCGCCGGGACGGAAGTCCTGCTTGAAGAGGTTACGGTGCCCGTCAATAACATGGCTAAAATATTGAAGGCCATTCCGTATGCCTTAGAAGAGCAGTTAGCGCAGGACATAGAAACATCCCATTTTGCGTGTGGACAAAAGCTTGCGAACGGAAGCGTACCAGTTGCGGTGATTGGGCAAGGTGGCCTTGACTGGATTATGGAGCGATGTGAACAGTCTAAGTTGACTGCGGCCGAAATTATTCCCGAAATGTATGCGCTTCCCTATGAAGAGGGCCGATTAACCATCATGACAAACTCCGGCCATGCGGCGGTGCGGCAATCCATATCCAAAGGGTTTTCCTGCGATACCGACATGCTACCGCTGTTGCTTGATAATTCAGTTGTTGTTGATCCAGAAGCTGAACTCGAAGATCCGCCAAACTCGAAAGAGCTGATATGGCGGGCATTGCATTTTTCCTGTGGTCAGGACCGTTACGACTTAAATACGTCGGAAGGTCCAATACAAATGCATACTGAGGTCGCATTATTTGCAAAAGGGTTGAAGCAAGGCAGAGCGTTGCAAAAAGGCCAGGCGATCATCAACTTATTGCAAGGTGAGTACAGTAAGACAGAAGCCGTTGGAAAAGCCTGGAAGCCGTGGCGCCTGCCTGCCGCGCTGGCGGCAACCTTGTTAGCACTTTGGGGCGGTGCAAGTTTTTTACAGTATCAGGCGTTAGGCGTGGAGCAGCAGCGTTTACAAACCGAGATGGCAAGTGTTCTAAAGCGAACCTTCCCTACGGTGCGAAACCCGGAAAGTGACCCGGTTCGGCAAATGAAATCCCGTGTAAAGCTGGCATTGGCTGGCGGTGCCGGTATCGACGACGACAGTTTTATAGCGATGATGTCTGCGGTAGGTGCGGCTCTGGGGGTTGCACAGGAGCCAACCGTCAAGAGCATGAATTATCGTTCAGGTCGACTTGATATTGAGCTTGAAACAGTCTCATTACAGGATATAGACAAGATTAAGTCAAACCTCGAGACAGGCAAAAAACTTAAGGCTGATGTAAAATCGGCAAACAAAGATAACGATCGGATCAAAGCCAAGTTGCGTGTTGAGAGTAGTTCATGAGTATCAAGAGATGGTATGCCAATCAAACCTCGCGAGAGCAGGGTATTATTGCCTGTGCCGCAATAGTAGGTATCGGCGCGATGTCGTATCTATTCGTTATTGAACCCTTGGCTAGTGGCACAAAAGCCAGGCAGGCTAGTATTGAGGTGCAGAAAAAAGATTTGGCGTGGATGAAGCAGCAAGAAAAGCTGGTAGTAAGCGCTGGTGGAACAGTGGCAGGGGTTACTCGTCCACTGGATCAAGCAGCGTATCTATTGCTCGATAAAGCCATTCGCGATAAGAAAATTACAGCGCCAGAACGTGTCACTCCTGATGGTAGCCAAGGGGCCAAAGCGCAGATTTCCAATGTCGAATTCGACAAACTTTTGGAAGTGCTGGGCGGTTTGGACGCGACTTATGGGTTGTCGGTCACTACCATGAATGTCAGTAAAAAAAGTGAAGGGCTGGTGAATGCCAGATTTAGTCTGGAGGTTGGTCAGTGAAAGTTCTGGGTTACTTCTTTCTTTTTTTAGTAGCATTTGTCGTGTCGGTTATTTGGAAATTTCCGGCTGCTGGTATATTGCCGCACGTCAATATCAAGCCGCTATCGGTGGCGGGTGTTACTGGAAGCGTTTGGAATGGCTCTGCTGATCAGGTGATAGCACCGCCGCCGGCTTTACCAGTGAGTAACGTCGAGTGGCGCTTTCAACCAGTCGCATTATTGTCTGGTAAAACGGCGGCCAACCTGGATTTCGAAGTGCTAGGTGGCAACGGTTCCGGTAATGTAGCGCGCGGCTTTGCGGGTGATATAACAGTGACAGGGGGCAGCTATCGTGGACCTGCGGCCAACCTGGCTCAGTTTCTACCACTGCCGGTTGCCGACTTTGAAGGCCAGCTGCTCGCGGATATAGAAAATCTGGAGCTAAAAAATAACCTGTTAACCACCGCCAAAGGCACTGTGATCTGGTCCGACGCGCTGGTGACCGGCTTAGTTGAAGCAAAGCTTGGTCAGGTGGTGTTAGATTTTGAACCTGAGTCCATTGATGGTCAGGCTGTACATGTCGGTAAGTTAACTAACTCTGATGGTGACCTTGATATCAAAGGTGATGTTCAGATCGATATCAATGGCAACTATCGCGCTGATGTTCGATTAAAGCCCACAGCCACTGCATCGGCAGGTCTCACCGGTGCTCTGGGATCATTGGGTCCAATAGCGAAAAGAGAATCAGATGGTAGTTATCGAATACGAAATAATGGAAATATTCGAAACTTGAAGTAAGCCTGGATAACTACAAATCATTGACGTTGTTTACACTCTTGTTGGCACTGTACGTGTAAATTGCAGTAGCATAAACCGCCGTTATAAAAACTTTGGGTAGGCAAGCACGACATGTGCAAAAACATGATAGTTGAAGAGTTCAGTGGCCGCATTGATGCTGTTGTGGGCATCGCCAAGGCAGCTGGCATTAAAATTCTGGACCTTTATGAATCAGATGTAGTTGTGACTGCCAAGGACGATGACTCGCCACTGACTGAAGCTGATCTTGCAGCCAACCTGATCATAATAAGTCAGTTGCAGGCGTTGACCCCTGAGTTACCGATACTTACAGAGGAATCGTGCGGTATTCCCTTTACTGAGCGTCACGAGTGGAATACCTATTGGTTGGTTGACCCCCTCGACGGTACCCGTGAATTTTTAAAACGTAATGGTGAGTTCAGTGTAAATATAGCGCTGATATGTAACGGTCTGCCGGTGTTGGGAGTGGTACACGCGCCAGTGCTTGATGTCACCTATTGGGCATCCACGGGTTCTGGAGCCTGGAAACAAGCAGGTAACGATGATGCAAAAAAAATCTGTGTACGTACCGCCCCCGAAAAGGAAGTCACCGTGGCGCGTAGCCGTGCGCCATTGACCGGTGGGTTACTTACTCGATTTCTCAATCGACTTGGCAAATACAAAGAAGTTTCAATGGGCAGTGCCTTGAAGTCTTGTCTGGTAGCGGAAGGACAAGCAGATCTTTACGCGAAGCTTGGGCCTACTTGTGAATGGGACACCGGGGCCGCGCAATGCATTGTTGAAGAGGCGGGTGGTCATTTTACAGATACAAACATGCAGGATCTCCGATACAATACAAAAGAATCGCTGCTGAACCCGCACTTTTTTGTGTTCGGCGCAGGTAACCATAAATGGTCGGATTATCTTGAAGCAGAGGCTCAGGAGTCCTAAGTAATCGGGCTATAAGGTGTTATAACGGAACGCTTTTTTCGCAGGAGTCGTCATGAGTAAAATCAAGTTTTCATCCCCGAGAGAAGCGGAAGAGGCCTTTTATCTAGCGATTGAAAATGCTGATTTAACCTCAATGATGTCTGTCTGGTCAGAAGACGATGCGTCTGTCTGCATCCATCCCGGTGCGCCTCGTCTTGAAGGGCGTGATGAAATCCGTGATAGCTGGCGTGAAATTTTTGAGTCAGTCCCACCCATGGTGTTCTCGATCAGTGATGAACGTATTACCGAAGACAGTCATTTAGCGATCCATTTGGTGCGTGAAGAGATCGCTGTTGAGGGTGAGTTCGTCAGCGTAATGTTATCGACCAATATTTACCATTGCACGGATGGTTATTGGAAAATGATGCTGCATCATTCATCACCTGAGCCAGAGCCTTTGCTTGAAGAGTTTGAATTACAGAATGAAGAGCCTGTCGTATTGCACTAGGTAAATTGTTTCGATCAAACTTTCTCGGCTGTTATGGTGTACGTGGTAGAGCCGAATAATTTGTGAAAATTATTTTGTACTTTGCTGAAAACTCAAAGTAAGTAATTTCTATCTTTGGATACCTTTCAGCCTGTTTTCTAGAATTCACTATTCACGACGCTTATAAATATAGCTAGGTGACTGTCCGAGAATTACGATCTACTGCAGGCGCGGTCTTTCGGCCAGCAATTACGATCAATCTCGTTAAAGAAGAACAACTATTCTCCTCCATTGATCAGAAATATCTGA
>JALZUX010000331.1 GCA_023301405.1 Granulosicoccaceae bacterium
GGCTGACAGGAAGGTGAACATAAATACGGTTATTATCGTTTGTGATAATGCGTGTTGACCCGCTCTTACTCGTGATGAAGCTCGGCGGAACTCAAGCTCTATGTCCCAGGCTTCAAGTTGAGTTCGACGGTTAATGTATAGTGAAAATCCAGCGCAAACATAGAATGGAGCGATCAGGGCGCCTACCGTCAGTGTGGTTATCTCAGTGATGATTGTTGACAGCGCACTAGGTTCATCGCCAAATAAAACTTCCATCGAATGGTCAAAGGGTATGCTGGATGGCAGTAAGGCGAGTACCGTAAGAAGTATGCCGTAAAATAAAATTGCCTCAAAGTGAAAGCAAGTGGTGACAAGAGCGAATGTTCTGGTTGCCATGCGGTTGAGAATGGCAACTCTTTGCGTGCGAGGTTTACCGGTAAGGTTTTCCAACATCACTACATTCATGTCTTGTGAGCGTGACGTGCTGAGTCGTCTAATTGAAAGGTAGCTTGAAAGTAGTTTTGTGAATTTTTGTCTGGTAGCAGCCAACGCCTGCTTATGGCTGACTTGTTCTGAGAACATGGCGCGTGAGCACCAAAAAGATAATGGCGCTTCGTACAACGGTTTAAACCACCACCACACGATAAGGGTCACGTAGCCTGGAAGAGGCAGCAGCTTCAAGAGTAGATAGCATGGGATAGCAAGGCACAGCCATAGTGATGCCAGCGGCAAAAACCATTGCCTGGCCATTTGAAAGCCCAAATCAATACTCTGCCAGCCGCTACGGGGCCTGAGCTCTACATTAATCTTGTTAAGATCCATGATTACTCTGGTTTAACGGTAGTGGTCTGGGGGGCTGACGGCCAGCGTAGCCAAGGTACAGTAAGGTGAGCACCCACATTGCTATGCCGACGCTGTATTTAAGGTAAGGGTGCCAACTGCCCGAGGACCAATAGGCTTCGACAAACGCTGCAAGCAAAGTCATGATGCCTGCCCCCATGACAAGCTTGACTGAAGTTTGTGCGTTTTGCTTTAGTGCGTCAACGCGCGATCGTCGTCCGGGGTTGATTAGTGCCAGGCCGAGTAATAGGCCAGACATTCCGCTGATCACCAGCGCGGTGAGTTCAAGAGCACTGTGCGCTGCAACAAATCCCCAGAACGTGGCAATGAATCCTTTTGCCGTTAGATGGCCTGCGACTGATCCGATAGCAAGGCCGTTATAAACCATAAAAAATACACTGCCCACACCGAACAGTATTCCTCCGGCGAATACTTTGAAGTCTATGCCTATGTTATTGGCGATATAAAACCCAAACATGTGAAAGTCAGAGCTTGATTCACGTCCTTCAGGCCGAAATAAGTCGCTGCTAGTCGGGTTGTACATCGCTTCCATGGAATACACGGTATTGGCGTCGTGTAGTCGGTAAATAAAGGCGCTGTCGGTAAAGGCAAACAAACCGGTAACAATGGCAGGTGCGTAAAACAATACCGTACACACCCAAAACAGTTTGCTGTGGGTACGTACCAGTTGGGGAAAACCACCTTTGACAAAATTCAGGGCGCGCTGCAGCCATGAGGTTTTGTGTTGGTACATCAGTCGGTGAGCATCGATAACCAACGTATGGAGTTCAGTAATTAAGTTGGGGCTATAGCCGCGTGTTTTCGCCAGTGACAGATGATTGCACACAGAGACGTAAAGCTTAGGCATCTGTTGTAGCTGCGCAGGTGATGCGTTGTGGCGCGGGTTATGACTTGTAACTGCAGCTATGGTGTCTCGCAGCTGTTGCCACTGAGACCGGTGAGCTGATTCAAACTGATTTTGTTTCAGCATACTCTTGACCGCTCATTATCCAATGTGACCAGGCTTTTAGTGTGTTGACGGCGGGTTCACCGCTTTGGCCGGTAAGGCTAGTTAAAAGATCGGCAAGTTCTATTTGTCTGTCGAGTGAAAGCGATATAGACCTTTCAGCGAAACGAACAATGGCGATTCGTTCTTCTGCGTTTATAGTTGCCGGTAGCGGTAGTGCCTCGGTGTGTGTAAACGCGGTGGCTGCTGGTGGACTGGGGTGGTGGACTACCAGTGTGCCAGCGGCCAGATCACCTAATCGTTTGAAGGCGCTGTTGTTTGCCATTGTAACGAGCCCGGTAGCGTAGAACACCGGCAGAAAATCTACTGCTCTGAGGAAATTCCGGATGATGGAAGAGGGCAGGGTTACCGGTGTACCGTTATCCTGAATGACTCTGAGTCTAAGAAGTTTTTTGCCTGGTGTGGTGCCGGTAAATGCTTCAAACAGAGTGGGGTAAATCCATTCAAGGAAAAACGCTATGATACTGTAAAGACCTACAATGAGAGCGGTGGAGTTGTTGTCGATATTGTCTGTGGTGAAAAACGCCTGAGTGGCGAAAATAATGCCCACGTATACCAACGCTCGAATAGCAAAGTCAGTGGCCCATGCAAGGGCACGGGCCACTGGGCCTGCAACTGATAGCTCGATCTCTATACCTTCGGGGGTATTGATAATGTAAGTGGTGTCAAGCTTGCGCTGGTACATCTGTTAATCCGATGATTTACGGTATACCCATGATAAACGAGGCAACCAAAGCACCGACTGAGACTACCATGCCTACTATAAGCAGTGCGAGTCCAATGATACCCAGAACTTTTTCCCAGAGGGCTGTTGGTGCTACAGGACCAAATTTGTTTGCTTCTGTCATACCCGGGGCGCACATGATAAACAGACTGATGATTGCACCGAGTACCGGGATTGCGGTAAGAGCGAAAAGCCAACCAGTCACGTTTAAATCATGAAGTCTTTTGATCAGCATGACTGATCCAATCCAGATTGCCGGCAAGATAGCCACCACAATTAGAGATAGAAGTAGCGGGTTGTATGCGGTTGAACTAGCTTGCTCCCCTATTTTGACACCGGCAGAAACGGCTACTACGCCAAAAAATGCTGCCATCACCATCATCAGTACACAAGTGTGAGCCATGTATTTCACAACACCCATTCTGCCCCTTGGGCTAAATAGACTGGTTTTTATCTCTGGCGCTGACTCTGTCAGCTCTGCTTGTGGTGCTTCGTATAAGTCGGTATCTGTTATTGTTGCCATTGCTAAAGATTCCTTTTTATTATTACGGTGTTTTGACTCCGTTACCATTCATTGGTAACGGCAAAAATATCGGCTTTGCAAAATTAGTCTTTATGTCTGATGAATGGGGTAAAATCACAGTTTGAAATAATATTTGGTGGGGTCGGCTTTGAGCGAAACTAATCCAGAAGTATCTAGCGCATCGGTCAGTGATGCGGTGTTGACGCGGCATTCACTAAGGGCTTTTACTGACAAGCCGGTGGACGACTCGGTACTGCAAGACATTTTCACTAAATCTGCACGAGCGCCAAGTGGCACCAATATGCAACCATGGCAGGTCCACCTAATGACCGGAGACACACTAGCGAGCGTGAGTGGGGCGGTATTAACGGCGTATGACAACGACGAACCCTACCAAGCAGAGGAACCCTACTATCCGGATAAGTTCTTCGAGCCCTACTTAGGGCGGCGGCGAAAAGTAGGCTGGGACCTCTACACATTGCTCGGCATCGAGAAAGGCGATAAAGCCAAAATGAAAGCGCAGCACCGCCGTAATTTCGAATTCTTCAGCGCACCCGTCGGCGTCGTTTTTACGATCCACCGTGATCTGAATACCGGTAGCTGGCTGGATTACGGTATGTTTCTGCAAAACGTGATGCTGTTAGCAAGAGAGGCAGGGCTGCACACGTGCCCGCAGGCCGCGTTTTGCGGATACCATCAAGCGATAAGGACCGCACTGCCGTTGACCGCCGACGAAGTGGTGGTTTGTGGCATGTCGATTGGCCATGCAGATTTTGCATCAATTGAAAACTCTCTGCGAACCGAAAGAGTGGGTTTTTCAGATTTCGTGTCCGTCTATCGTTAAATTGCCAGTACCTGATAGTTAATCAACGCTGATGGTTTTATTGGTGGTTTCAGGAAAATTGCCGGTACACCATAAGCTGACTGCGCCTTGTGTGATAAGTTTGTGTGTGTGAGAGATGTGTGTGAAAGATAAGTAACGCCGCCGTACCGTTTTAAAATGTTAAAAACAGGAAAATTCAACTGATGCAAATAAAAAATACAGTGGTTTCAGCCATTATTGCTGTTTGTTGTTTAGCCGCCGCATCTACCAGTCTTGTCGCGAATGCGGCAAAGACTGATCTAATATTGGGAATGCAGCTTGAGCCGCCTAATCTTGACCCGACAGCCGGGGCCGCCGCCGCCATTGATGAAGTCGTCTATGCGAATATATTTGAAGGGTTGACCCGCTTTGGCTCAGACGGAGGTGTTATGCCTGCACTGGCTAAATCATGGACAATTTCTGATGATGGGCTTGTTTATACGTTTTCGCTGAATACCGGCATAAAGTTTCATGACGGGAGCAGCTTTGATGCTCGTGATGTGAAGTTCTCGCTAGATAGGGCGCGCTCTGAGGTCTCAACAAATGCTCAAAAGCAACTGTTTACCGGCATCACAAGTGTCGAGGTCGGTGACCCGGAGACGGTTATCCTTACGCTGGCGCAACCGAATGGCGCACTGCTGTTTAATCTGGCGTGGGGTGATGCTGTTGTGGTTTCACCAGACTCCTTTGACAAAGCCAAAACGGCACCGATTGGCACCGGGCCCTTTGTATTTTCAAGGTGGGTGCAAGGTGATCGCATTGAAATTACAAAAAACCCGAACTACTGGGGAGAGCCTGCGAAGTTGGAGAAGGCCACATTTAAATTTATCTCTGAACCCACGGCCGCGTTCGCCGCGCTGATGGCCGGTGATGTTGATGCATTTCCTGTGTATCCGGCCCCGGAAAACCTGATGCAATTTGAAGCTGATCCACGCTTTGCAGTGGTTGTTGGTTCTACTGAAGGTGAGACGATTTTATCAACTAATAACAAGCAGCCGCCATTTGATAATAAGCTGGTTCGACAAGCGTTGGCTCATGCGATTGATCGAAAGTCTATTATCGATGGCGCCATGTTTGGTTTTGGGACGCCTATCGGTACTCACTTCGCACCGCATAACCCTGCCTATGTAGACTTGATGGAAAACTCAGCGTATGACCCCGAAAAAGCCAAAGCCCTGCTAAAAGAAGCGGGGTTTGAAAATGGTTTTACAACAACGCTAAAACTGCCACCACCATCTTACGCCAGGCGCGGTGGAGAAATAATAGCTGCTCAGCTGAGAGAGGTTGGTATTCAAACCGAAATCAGTAACCTTGAATGGGCACAGTGGTTAGAGCAAGTGTTTCGTGGCAAAGACTACGGTTTGACTATCGTGTCCCATACAGAGCCGATGGATATCGGTATCTATGCGAAGCCTGATTATTACTTTCAATACGACAACACCGAGTTTCAGCAGCTGATCACGGATCTTGAAGGAGTTACTGAACCGGACAAGCGAACCGAAATGCTGCAGCAGGCGCAGCGAATGATTTCAGAAGATTATGTGAATGGCTATTTGTTTCAGTTGGCCAAGACCGGTGTTGCGAATAGTGAGTTGATGGGACTTTGGAAAAACTCCCCCACGCAGGCAAATGATCTGACTGCGGTGTACTGGAAGTAATCACTATAAGTCTATTAAAAAAGGCAGGTGTAATATCTGTCTTTGCTGTTGTTGTCATTCACGTTAACCCGAGTGTTATTACTTACTTTGCTTCGTTACGCATTTAAAAGGCTGTTAACCCTTGCCGCGACATTGATCGTGGCGAGTGTTGTCATCTTCGTCGCTATTGAGATTGTTCCGGGTGATCCGGCCAGCTATATGTTGGGTCTGAATGCAGAGCCTGCAACGCTGAATGCGTTGCGTGAAGAGTTGGGGCTAAATGTCTCAAAACCAGTGCGATACATAAATTGGGTCACTGGAATGTTGAGCGGTGATTTTGGCACCTCTTATACCTATAGAACGCCAGTGGCCGCTATGATCGCTGATCGCATCATGATCTCACTGCCGCTTGCGTTGTACGCCTTAACGCTATCAACCTTAATCGCTTTTCCAGCCGGAATACTTGCGGCTTCTCGACGCGGCTCTGTGGCTGATGTTGGCATTATGGGGTTTACTCAGCTTGGGATTGCCATTCCTAACTTTTGGTTTGCCATGTTGTTAGTGCTGGTCTTTGCGATTAAGCTGCGTTGGTTTTCAGCTGGGGGGTTTCCCGGTTGGGAGCAGGGTTTTTTGACGGGCATTAAAGCGCTCACATTACCTGCGATTGCACTTGCACTGCCGCAGGCTTCTATACTTGCGCGGGTGATGCGTTCTTCATTGCTAGACACACTTGGTGAAGATTTCATTCGTACAGCCAGAGCCAAAGGCTTGACCGCCGGTCAGGCGCTGTGGCGGCATGCACTGCGTAATGCACTTATTCCGGTGCTGACAATCATTGGATTGCAGTTCTCTTTTTTACTGGCCGGTGCAATAATTATTGAAAATGTTTTTTTCCTACCGGGTTTGGGCCGACTCATATTTCAAAGCATTTCACAGCGTGATCTAATTGTCGTTGAAAGCGTTGTGATGTTGCTTGTGTTTGCAGTGGTTGTGGTCACTTTTATTGTTGATATCGCCTATGCCTATGCAGATCCGCGTTTGCGATCCTCTTATGCAAACTGACCGCTCTCATTTGCCGCTATGGCGTAGAGTTATGCGTCGGCGTAGCCTAATCATTGGCGCTGCGATGGCGCTTGTGTTTATTGTGGCGGCGATCGTTTCATTGATCTGGACGCCTTATGATGTTGCTCAACTGGATATCGCCAACAAGTTAGAAAAACCAAACGCCATTCATTGGTTTGGTACCGATCATTTTGGTCGCGATATTTTTTCAATGATTATGGTCGGGGCGAGAACCTCGATTGCAGTCGCCGTAATAGCGGTGAGCATCGGGTTGCTTTTCGGGGTGCCGTTGGGCCTTGCGGCGGCGGCCAGGCGTAATAGCTGGACCGATGAGCTCCTGATGAGAGTGAATGATCTGGTGTTTGCGTTTCCAGCCCTGTTGATCGCTATTATAATCACCGCGGTGTTCGGGCCCAGCGCCGTTAACGCGATAATAGCGATTGGCATATTTAACATACCTGTGTTTGCACGACTGACTCGCGGTGCGGCACTAAGCCTATGGACACGTGATTTTATTCTTGCTGCTAGAGTATCCGGTAAGTCGTTGTGGTTGATCTCTGTTGAACATATATTGCCGAACATTATGAATCTGTTGATTGTGCAGGGAACCATTCAGTTTTCAGTAGGCATTCTGGCTGAAGCCGGTTTGTCTTATGTCGGGTTGGGTGCACAGCCCCCAACACCAAGTTGGGGGCGAATGCTGGCGGAAAGCCAGACAATGATTTCCTTAGCACCGAACCTGGCGTTGTTCCCGGGGTTGGCTATTGTGCTGACGGTACTGGGTCTTAATCTATTCGGGGATGGGCTACGTGACTACCTTGATCCTCGTCAGAAGCGCGAAAGCCGATGACATTACTGCGTATTACAAACTTAACGCTTGAAATAAATGATTCACCAATCTTGCATAACATCGACCTACAGGTCGAGGCGGGCAGTATTCTAGGGATCATTGGCGAGAGCGGATCAGGTAAGTCGTTAACCGCTTTTTCTATTTTACGCCTGCTGCCGCAAGGATCTGTCAGTAGCGGGGTGGTTGAGCTTGACGGCGAAAACTTACTTGAGAAGTCAGAATCCCAAATGTGTGAAGTCCGTGGCGATGATATCGGGATGATTTTCCAAGAGCCCATGACGGCGCTTAATCCGGTTCATACGATCGGTGATCAAGTGGCAGAAACGGTGCAAATTCATCGTCATGTCAGTCGTAGACAGGCGCGTAAAATAGCCGCCGAAACGCTTGAAAGAGTAGAGTTGCCTAACCGTGAATTTCCATTAGGGCGGTACCCGCATGAGTTATCTGGCGGTCAGCGACAGCGGGTTGTCATTGCGATGGCAATTGCACTGCAGCCAAGGCTACTTATTGCCGATGAGCCGACCACCGCGTTAGATGTCACAACGCAAGCGCAAATATTAACGCTGTTGAAAAAGCTTGCTCTTGAA
Source organism: Granulosicoccaceae bacterium (assembly GCA_023301405.1). Taxonomy (GTDB): domain Bacteria; phylum Pseudomonadota; class Gammaproteobacteria; order Granulosicoccales; family Granulosicoccaceae. The sequence goes on from JALZUX010000331.1 coordinate 8,092, forward strand.
GACAACATGGGGCTAATTCTTATTTCGCATGATCTGGCAGTGGTTGCTGACACGGCTGATCATATTATGATCATGCGGCAGGGTGTGGTGTTGGATTCTGGCAGTAGCACCGATGTCTTTCAAAATATGAAGCATCCGTATACACGACAATTGTTTGAAGCGTCTGTGCATGTGCCACGACGA
>JALZUX010000332.1 GCA_023301405.1 Granulosicoccaceae bacterium
GTTGAGTGTTCTTGAGCTAGTGCCTGAGTCTCCTCAGGCAAAAATTGCCACGGCAGGACGCATAGGCGTGTATGGTGGCGCGTTTGACCCTGTCCATCACGGCCATTTGCGCAGTGCGCTTGAAGTTAAGCAGCAATTACAACTTGATGAGCTAAGACTACTGCCTTCGGGTAATCCGCCGCACCGCGATCTTGCCAAGGTCAGTGGCAAACACCGGCTGGCGATGTTGGAGCTTGCTGTGGCAGACGTGCCCGGTATGGTGATTGATCCTCGTGAGCTTGAGCGCGATCAACCTTCCTATACGATAGATACGTTAGAATCTCTTCAGGCGAAGGCTCCTAAAGCAGAATTGACGCTGATAATTGGTATGGATCAATTCAGTGTCTTCGATACTTGGCATCGATGGCAGGAGCTTTTACAAAAAATCAATCTGGCCGTAATGGAGCGTCCGAGTGAGGTGATTTCAAGTAGCGCTGAGCATATACTCGCTGGGAAATTTGCCGAGCGAGTCAGCGTTATTAAGGTCACCCAGCTGGATATCTCTTCGAGTCGAATCAGGGATGAACTTGCGTTGCAGCATGAAGTTCAGTTTCTGGTGCCGCTTGCGGTTCGCGACTACATTGTTAAGCACGGGCTCTATGGAGGGCCGGCGTCTTGACTTTACCAAGCAAATTTATTGCAAATTGTTATACAACTGGAAACCCGAAGCGATGACACCGTCAGAGTTAAAAGCGCTTGCGCAAACGGCACTTGAAGATCTCAAGGGCGTAGAAATAGTAGCGATTGACGTCGCTGACCGGACCACCGTTACTGACTGGATGATTGTTGCTGGCGGTACATCGCAGCGCCATGTAAAGTCGCTGGCTAATTCCGTGTCTGATACTTGTAAAGAAAACGGAGTGAGGCCCCTTGGCATGGAAGGCGAGCAGGAAGGCGATTGGGTGCTGGTTGATATCGGCGATGTGATTGTCCATGTGATGACAAAAGAGTCGCGAGATTTCTACGCGATTGAAAAACTCTGGACCATGGCGCCAGCCGATCGTGAAGCACAAGCGCACATCGATAAAGCAGCTGAACCGGCAGAAGATTTTAGTCCAGCGAACACGACCGATGATGTGGCAGCTAGCTAGTCATAGATAGCCGCTGATATGGAAATCCATTTGCTGGCGATTGGCACCCGAATGCCAAAGTGGGTGGATGATGGTTTCACTGACTATGCACGGCGATTTGGGCGTGACTGTCAGTTGAAACTTAAAGAGATACCTTCGCCGCGTAAAAGTAAGTCTGAAGATGCTGGTCGAATAAAACAGCTTGAGGGCCAGCTTCTACTGGCCGCAATACCACCTGACGCTCATGTAATTGCATTGGATGAGCGTGGTAAAAACCATGATACAAAAGCCGTAGCCGAGAAGCTGGGCCAATGGTTCGAGCAGTATCGACGGGTTGCCATTCTTGTTGGTGGTGCGGATGGGCTATCAAAAGAATGCCTGGATCATTGCCATGAGAGATGGTCTTTGTCAGCGATGACATTTCCTCATGCGCTGGTGCGGGTGATTGTTGCGGAACAAATTTATCGTGCTTACAGTCTGCTAAATAACCATCCATACCACCGGGTGTAGTGTTGGTGATTCAGTCTCGGGTTCGCTGGTTTCATCAACCTCTTTTTTCGCGCTCAAACTGCTATTAATGTGATTAATCAAACTATTATTCTTGCGTCGGCGTCACCGCGACGGCTTAGTCTATTGCGACAACTTGGTTTGCAAGTAGAAGTGCGCCCTGCTGATATTGATGAGAGCGTTCGCGATAGTGAAGATGGCAGGCAGTATGTGTCTCGTCTAGCGCGTGAGAAATCAGCAGCGGTTGCCGTTCACGCTTCAGATCGGTTGGTGATTGGGGCGGACACGACTATCGAGTACGAAGAGCAAATATTAGGCAAACCCATCGATCAAAACGACTGCCTCGCTATGCTGAGTATGATTCAAGGCAAGGCGCATCGAGTCTATACAGGGGTGGCTATCACTAAGGGTGGGCGTACCGAAAGCTGTGTGGTTGAAACCGCGGTTTTCCTGAGGTCACTGACTGCAGCAGAGATTGTGGCCTACTGGAAAACCGGAGAGCCAGTTGGTAAAGCCGGTAGCTACGCAATTCAGGGTCTTGGCGCTATGTTCGTGAGCCGGGTAGAGGGCTCATACAGCAATGTGGTCGGGTTGCCTTTGTGTGAAACTGCAGGGCTGCTGTCTGATTTTGGCCTATCTACACAGGATGTGCTTAGTTCGCCAGAATTGCTCAACTCGTCACATGGGGAACACAATTGAAGGATTACAGTAGACCGCATGCTTGAAGAAATATTAATAAACGTCACCCCACAGGAGACTCGTGTCGCTACCGTTGAAAACGGTGTGTTGAACGAATTGTGTATCGAGCGGCAAACCAAGACCACCTTGGTCGGCAATATTTATATGGGTAAAGTGGTGCGGGTTCTACCAGGCATGGAGGCGGCGTTTATTGAAATTGGTCTGGAGAGGGCTGCTTTTCTGCACGCTTCAAGCATTGTCGGGGGCACCAGCGTTGGTGAGAACGGTGAAAAACAACAAAAGCCAATTCGCGAGCTTCTGCGTGAAGAACAAAAAGTGTTGGTGCAAGTTATTAAAAACCCATTGGGTGGTAAAGGTGCTCGATTAACCACTAATCTAACGGCACCTTCCCGGTATCTGGTGTATATGCCCTCAGACGCCTCTGTGGGGGTTTCTGCAAAAATTGAAGACGAAGCAGAACGCGATCGCCTGCGGGATATTGTTCGCAAGCTGCAGGCAGCCAATGAGAACAGTAACCATGGCTATATTGTTCGCACCGCTGCAGAGGGCATTGACGAAGAAACGCTGGCGAAAGAGATCGTGTTTTTAGACAAACTTTGGCAGTCAATAGAGATCAGCATAAAGTCAGTAAAGCCCGGAGATATTGTCTATGCTGATTTGCCGGTGGTTAAGCGCACGTTACGGGATTTAGTCGGAGTGTCTGTTGAGCGAATCAGAATCGATTCTCGTGAGTCTTTTCAATCAGCCTGTGATTTTGCAAAAAAATATCTACCGGAGATACTGCCACGCATAGAGCATTATCCCGGTGAGCGCCCGATTTTTGATTTGTACGGCGTTGAAGATGAAATTCAAAAAGCGCTTGAGCGAAAAGTACAGCTGAAATCAGGTGGGCATCTGGTGTTTGACCAAACTGAATCAATGACGACCGTTGATGTCAACACTGGTACATTTGTTGGGCACCGAAATCTAGAAGAAACGATTTTCAAAACCAACCTGGAAGCGGCGCAGGCCATATGCAGGCAGCTTCGGCTGAGAAACCTGGGTGGTATTATCATCATTGATTATATTGATATGTCTGTCGATGATCACAAGCGGCAGGTGATGCGTGCGATGGAAAAAGCGCTCGACCGTGATCACGCCAAGACTCAAGTGTGTGAGGTCTCGTCGTTAGGGCTTGTTGAAATGACTCGAAAGAGAACCAGCGAAAGTCTGGAGCAAACCTTGTGTTCAGAATGCCCAACCTGCGCTGGCCGTGGTTTGCTGCGAACATCAGAGACGGTATGTTATGAAATTTCGCGAGAAATCATCCGACAGGTGCGGCAGTTTGATGTCAAGTCTCTTACGGTGGTGGCCGCTCCGGAAGTGGTCGAAATGTTTCTGGACGAGCAATCCCAGTACTATGCGGAACTGGAGACTTTCGTTGAAGTGCCCATCCGTTTGCAGCCTGAGACAATGTACAATCGTGATCAGTACGATGTCGTGATTGTATAGCGAAGACAAGCGATACATTGTGTAACCTTAGCGGCCGGTATAAGCGGTCATACCTCCGAAAGTTGTCGAGTCTCCTTGGGTTGGCCGTAGGATCTCGAAAAGGCAGTAAGTCGTATATTAGTCGCACTTTTAGTTGCTGACAGGAACAAATTTAAGAAGAAATGTTCGTTCGTACTCTTACAAAAACAGGTAAGTGCTTTCTGTATTGCTTAGCGGGGCTGTTGATCCTTGTGGCTTTGCTGGCGGGATTTGCGCGGCTTGCTGTTTTTTATGGCGAAGATTACAGCGAGCGGCTTGCTGCTGTGGTCAGTCGCTATATTGGTAGCCCTGTGCAAATTAGCGGCATTGAGTTGGTGTGGAATCGTTTTGATGCCAGCGCTAGCTTGTCGGATGTTCGTATACTTTCAAAAGACAGCACTGAAACATTGCTGGTGCTGCCGTCAATAGAACTTGAATTAAATCTCCGCGACATGTTACTGCAGCGCAATTTATCCGTTCGCAAAATCCAATTGAAAAACCTGTCTCTGGTGGCTGCCTATGAGGGTAGTGGTGAGCTGAAAATACATGGCTATGAAATTTCCCGTAAAAGTAAAGACCGCCGTAACGGTTCAGTAGACAAAGACAAGTCAGCGTCTATTGTGAATGACGGTGGGGGTTTGAAACCGAACGACGAAACAGCCGAGTTAGCAAACGATGATGCTGGCATAGGTCGGCGCGGGCACAGTGCCTTGAGTTGGCTCTTTAATGCAGGGCGAATTGCTATTCTTGACAGCGATATTACCCTCACAGATAGTACCCGCGGCAAAATGCATCGTATCGATAACGTAGACATCAGGGCATTTAACAGCGGTGACCTACATCAGATCAGGCTCAGTAGTGCGTTACCTGATGCGAAGGGTGAGGTCAGTATTGCCTCATTTGATTTTACCGGGCAGGCCGACAACGTTAATGATTGGACCGGGCAGTTTTATATTGATGCGAAGCGTCTGAATTTAACAGAAATTTCAGATATATGGCGTGACCCATTGCATCGTTATAGCGGGCTATCTGACGTTCAGCTATGGGGTCGCTGGAGAGGTACTAGAGTCAATCAGTTGAGGGCAGTCATTAACAGTAAAGATATCTCGATTGATCTGCCACTCACCAATTCAGAGCAGCTGGCATCATTTACTGCAAATACGTTGGATATTGACCTTGACTGGAAGCGCACCAGTGATGGGTGGGAATCTACTTTTAATAAGCTGACTGTAGATTATGGCGGTGATTCTACAATCCCGCTGCGTCTTGACGGTGTTGATCTTTATACGCATCGTGATTCAGCCGGGCAGCGTGAGGTTCGTCTAGCCGGGCCCGATATTTCAGTCGATGAAGTGCGGCCACTGCTTAATTTTGCACAGAAACTGGCGCCTTCTATCGCCGTTGTGAATCAATTGACAGCCGGTACTCTGCGTAACTGGCTGGTAGCGGTAGGCAGGCAAGAGTCAAAATGGAGCCTTAATGTAGCTAAAGGCGATATCGATAAGCTGGCGGTTGAACCACAAAGCGACATTGCTAGTAAGGCAGGGGCGTTAGGAATAAACGAGCTATCAGCCAGTGTTTATTTTAGAGAGGGAGTCGGTCGGGTAGAGTTAAAACCGCAGAGTGTAAATGTGTTGTTGCCTGAACTCTACGCAACGCCATTACCCGCGTTGAATACCGAAGGAATCATTCACTTTGCCAGTAATAATGATCAGTGGGAGATAGCCACTGAGGATTTGAAGCTGGGCAGTGTAGACGTTTCGACGTCTACTAGCTTCCGACTGAAGCTGCATCAAAACGGTCAGCGTTTGATTGATCTGAATACATCGGTTGATCACATTAATTTGGTCAAGGCGAGTGATTATTATCCGACCAAAATTATAAAGCCTAAGCTACTGGAGTGGCTGAACGACGCTATTGTGAGCGGCAGTATTGTGCGTGGACAGGTTACCCTTGCTGGTGATTTGGCGGATTTTTCACCAGAAAATAACAAAGGAGTGTTTTATGGTGAAGCTGACGTCATTGACACTACTTTGAAGTTTAAGTCTGATTGGCCGGCAGCTACCGGGATGGATGGTAACCTCATCTTTGATAGTAAGTCGCTTCGTGGCAGGGTTTATCAGGGGGCGTTGAGGAAAGCTCAGTTCAGTGACGCGCGATTATTTATCGCTGATTTTGAGAAGCCGGTTCTGGAGCTTCAAACTAATGCCATCGGCCCGCTCGATGACATCTTAGACTTTGCGCAGACCGGCCCGCTGGCTGAGGACATTGGTGAATTTTTTGGCGACGCAACAGGGAGTGGCGCATCGAGGCTGGCATTTGATGTCAAGGTTCCGTTGAACAAGGAAGTTGAGGATTCACTCGAGGTAGACGGTTCGGTGTTACTTGAAAATGCTCAAATTAAGGCGGAAGAATTTGGCCTTAATCTGGAATCAGTGACAGGTAAGGTGAATTTTAATCGCAAAGGCGTGTCCTTTGACTCGCTGTTTGTACGCTACCTCGGATTGCCGCTGCGGGTAGATGCGGTGCAGAAGACTAAAGGTGGCAAGCAGATTAATACTATTACTGTGGATGGCCCTGTTGCGGTCTCTAGTGTTTTGCAATCCTACGACGTGCCGCTGACAGAATCATTCGAAGGCATTTCAGATTGGAATGTAAAGCTCGAGATAGAGAACGCCGGACCAGGTTCAAAGGCAAAAATCGAGCTCACGGCGACCAGTGATTTATCCGGCACTGCGGTCAACCTTCCAGTGCCTCTTGCTAAACCTTCGGACACGTTAATGGTCGCAAGTGTTTATCGAAACTTCAGCGAAAAAGACAGCGACTGGTGGGTGCGAATTCCTGGCCTTGTGCAGTCCAGAATCAGAGTGGGAAAGGACAACAAACTCGAGAGCATGGCAGTCGCGTTGGGTAATTCTAACAACACCGTGCTCCCTTGGCGGGGCTTGGCTGTGCACGGTGATGTGACCCGACTCGATGCGCTTGGTTGGTTTGATTTCGGGCTGGAAGTAGAAGAGGCCAGTTCCGACACGAACAGTGAACCCTTTCCTTTGTTTGCGAAGGTCAGTGCTCGATCCTTTTTGGCTGGGACGGAGGAACTCGGGGCGGGGGTTTACATTGCCTACCGGGACGGTGCAAATCAGATTCATCGCATTGAAAATCGTTATGCAAACGGTGAATTTTCGTTGCGGCTAGGGGCTGAGCCGGATGAGCCTCTTATTGTTCGGTTGAATCACCTTGATAAAATCTTGCTTGAAAAGCTCGCGGCAACCGATTCGTCCGATTCCAATGTGACAGTTCGTTCATTTGATCCGCGAGATATCCGCCCGTTAGACGTGATTGTAAAGGAACTGAAATGGGATGATTGGCGCTTTTCAAGAGTTGCGCTTCGTACTCAACCAGAAGAGCGCGGGCTCGCGATTGTCGGTTTAACCGCCAAGCAGCGGTCAATGCGAGTCAGTGGAAGTGGCCGCTGGGAAATTTATAACGCTGGCGGGCTGCCCTCGCATGCCACCACGCTTGATCTCAATGTTACCTTCGACGATATCGGACAGAGCATAAGAGCAGTCGGTGGTGGTGACTCGTTTGCTGGTGGTCAGGGTGAAGTGGCGCTGTCTCTGGGGTGGCCTGCAGCGGCGTACGCGCCAGATTTACGAGCAATGACTGGTGAGATGTTTATCGCTATGCGCAACGGACGAATTCTGGGTGTAGAGCCGGGAGCTGGAAGGATTCTAGGGTTGTTTGCGTTGCAGTTTTTGCCACGTCGGCTTACCTTAGATTTCCGAGACATTGTCAGTACCGGCCTCGAGTACACAACGGTTAGCGGAAATTTTGCTATTGCTAACGGCAAGGCGTCGACTCAAACCCTTTTGCTAACGGGGCCAGTGGCGGAGATTCTGGTCCATGGTCACACTGATTTTGTGAATGATACCTATGACCAGATAGTCGATGTACTGCCAAGGGTAAGCGGTGCCCTACCGCTTATCGGCGTTCTGTCTGGTGGGCCAGCAGCAGGTGTGACGGCATTGGTCGCTGACGGCATTTTAAAAGGGCTGGGCGTGAACCTTGATGAAATCGGGCGACGACGCTACACGCTGAAAGGACCGTGGGATTCGCCCAGCTTGGATGCAGTGGATTTGCCAAGCTCCAGATCCCGGCGGTGATTCGAGCTTCCTCTAATTAGGCTTGAGCACTATCGCGCAGAAGAGCTAGCAGCGCCTTTTTCGCTTTGACGGCCTTTTTCTTGACTGCCGGGTCTATCTCGCTGTCACCTTCGGTGTCAGAGGGGCCGATTGCATTGGCCTGCCTTACTAATTGTCGGACTTTTTGCAGATTTGCCGTGGGGTACTCTTGACGAAGAGTGTCAACACATTCCGCGAACTCGGCTATTAGTTTGTCCCGCATATCTTCGTGCGGCTGGATTTTGCTTGTCGGTGTTATCGGGTTCTCTAGCCGTGACCTTATTTCATCCACATCACCATTTTTTCTGAGCAGTTTGCTAATAAATTGCAGGTGGCGTTTGTGCGCTCCCCGTGTGCTCGCGGGTGGGCATTTCTTTATTGCTTCTTCAATGTCTAGCGGTAGAGCAAGTCTTTTAAGTTTTCGTGGCGGTAGTATAACCAGTTCGCGCGCGAAATCCCGAACGTCGTCAGCGTCCCGTTTGAGTTGCGATTTGCTGGGTTCCAGGTCATCAGTGTTCTCGTCCAATGCTTCTTCTGATGAAAATGAGCCGGTATTAGAAGGTTGCGGAACCATGAGTGAATCCTGTTTGTTGTGCCGAAATGACAAATGTTGCAAAAAGTTAACACTTTTTCTTGACAGCGAATGTGGATAAAAGTTAACGTTGTAACCAAGGATGGTGCGGCCTGAGCTGCTAATCTTAGTTGAGTAAGGTTGTAAAAATACAACACATCGAAAAAGGAACTTCGAGTGGTGACTAAAAGCAAAAATAACATAAGCGCGTATCGAAAAGAAAAGCGCAATCAATTTGCCCCTTTTGTCATTGGCAATGTCCAATGGCGTAGAAGTAAGAGTGACCGATGAACACAGAACCAAATATAGCAGGAGCGTTAACTTTCGTAGCCGCAGCGCTATCGGCGCCACTATCAGTGTGGGCGCAGCAGCCCTACGACTATAAGATCACTTTGCCTGGAGCAGAGCCTGCTTTCAGTTGGCAGTCCATTGAGCCAGCAGAGGCATCGAAGGCGAATACTGAAGTGTTGTTCAGCTTGTCTCCGGTTTCTACGGATGAATATGTTTCGGAAGAGCCCAAGGTGCACTGGAATAGTGATTTCCGTTTAAGCAGGATCGATTTTTTAAAGCCCGGTGACGCCAAAATGCAGGATTTGTATCGTGGTTTCTCTTATTCAGCAGGGCTTGATATTAATCATGACATTGATCCGCACGGCTCACGAGAGTTTTCTGGCGATGCATACTTTATTAGTAGTCGTCAATTAGGCATTCACTATGGCCGGTTGGGGTCTGTCAATTACAGTGGTGTTGATTTGAGCTTTCGGCAGTTTAACGATGAATCAACCAGTAGCCGAACAGCGCTGGAAGATAAAGAGCTATGGTCTCTTGGGGTCACCACTGGAAAGCGTTTTGCTTTGACGGGCCTTAACACCACCGATCCCCTATGGACTGTGTCACTACGAGGGCAGTTTAACGTACTTGAAAAAGCCAATGAGGATCTAGTGCTTGAAAACCAACAGTGGTATTTGTCTCCCGGACTGCATTGGGAGCGTGATAGTTTCCAATTGAGTGCGGATGTATTGATGCCGTTTCTCCAAAGCGGTGAATACGAAGAAGAAACAGATTACAAAATTAGAGCGAAAATTCAGAAGCGATTCTGAGTTCAGTATTTTCCAACACACCAATAGTTCTAGAATTCTATGACGTCCCAACCGCTGGGTTTGAGTGTGCCATCGCTGAGAAGAATGCGTTTGTCGGCGGTAACTTGGCCGTAGAGCCGAGTGAGGTTTTCGTCGCTTAGCTTGCCAAATGATGTACGGAATATCACGTCTTTCGATTTAAGTTCATTAAGCTCTCCGAGTGCAGCTTTGTCTGTGCCTATCAGAATAGTTGAGTAGCGACTGTTGCCTTCATAATTTTCAATCCAGCGCTTTACGTCAGGAAAGTTCTTTTTCATTGAGTAGGATGTGTCAGCCACTACAAGTGCCACTGTGTTGTTAGCGCTAAAGTATAAATGCGCAGCCGTCCAAGCTACTAATTGTAGGAGGATAAGCGCGCTGAATGTTTTTGCGTATTTCATTTACATCTCTGAATTCAACAGATTGCCTATGCGATAGGATGCAGACTCTGCACTGGATTCAACGTAGGCACCTTCCGCCAATGCAGCCATCGCTTTGAGGTGATCTGAAGAGAGCTCATAGGCAATTGAGTGAATGGGAATTCCAGTCCATTCCATGACCTTTGAGACGTTGTCGAACGCCAGGCCTTTGTTGGTTTCTCCGTCTGAAAGGACAAATATAACTAATTTGTGGTCTGGGTTTGAGTTGGCGAACTCCGATAGTTCTTTGGCAGCAACAAGCACGGCATCATTGGTGGCTGTGCCACCACCGGTTTGCAGTTGCTCAACGGCGCCGATGAAAAGCGATTTTTGCTGAATGCTGAAAGGCCTGATGCTTAAGTCGACGTTGACGCGTTCGTTGAAGCTTACCAGTCCGATTGAGTTCCCTGAACTGATTAGATCAGAGGATTCAATTAGCGCTTTCTTCAGGTTCTTGATTCGTGTGCCATCCATTGAGCCAGATACATCGGCAACAAACATTGCCGCTATGGGTCTGCCACCGGATTTTTTCTCTTTCCAGATCTTTTGCGCTCCAAGGATTAGTGCGCCATTGATGACAGCGTAGGTACTTTTATATTTCGCTTGCTGGCCGAAGCCGTAGTCCTGTACTACATTCTGGTTTTTTTTCAAAAACTCCGTAAAAAGCTCTAGCACTTCAAGCTCGTTGGCATCGGCTTCTGTTGTGGCATATAGCGGGCTGTCGTGGCGCACACCGAAAGGGACAAATTCATAGTCACCCATGCCTTTTACGTTAACCCAGGACTGATGCTCCATGACCAGCGCGTCCAGCACGCCGCTTTCTACTGCGGCGTCACGCATTTGCAATGTGTTTTGTGCAACAAACGGTACTCCGGCCTGAAATGCTTCAAAAGCACTGGCGACATCTGGGGCAAGAAACTGGCTTTCATCGCCGTCTGCAAATGCGTTTAAAACGGTCAGTAAGAAGTTTAAGCCAGTGCTGGACTGATAGGGGTTTGTATAGCCCATTGAGAAAGAGCCGCCGGTGACGGCGGTTAACAGTTTTTGAATATCCAGGTCGCCATTGCTGGTGATCATGTCTTTTTTGGAAGACCGTACAATGACGCCTGCGGTATTAGGTGCAGTCACGTCAGTAATTTTCTTTAATGTGATTCCCTGTCCCTCGAGCATGTCGCCCCACAAATGATTGCTTGGGGAGAATGCGTCAGGGGTGTTGCGTTGCGCCAATATGAATTGCGCGCCAAGACCGGAAGCAATTTTACGAATGCCGACTTGGGCGGTTTTACCGTTATCTATCTTGAATCTTTGTTGGTTAAACGCGCTCGCCATCTCGATGTATAGACCATCACGTCCGCTCCCTGATTTTTCAGAAGAGGTAAAAATTTCCACGGCTTCAACATTGCTGCTGTCACGTGCATCGAGTGACATAGGGTATTCGCTGATGCTTGGGAGCAGTGACAGCAGATTGGTTTGTGTCAGTTGTATATTGGCTCGATAGTTATTTTCCCTGCGACTGGGTGAAATGGTATCGCTGACAAGTTCACCAAGACTTTCTAGTGCAGCCTCTTTACTGTCGATCTCAGCCGGGCCACAAGCAATCAGTGTGACGCAGAAACTGGCCACGAGTGACAGTTGCTGCCAGCTTTTGATAGGGATGGTTGGGTTCATGTAAGCACTCCGTAGTGTATTTCACATACTTTGCTGTTTGGCGATATCGGCTAGATCATTCAGTCGAGCTAGGGTTTCGGTGCGCTCGAATGCATCGATTTCCTGGATGTTTGCAACCTCTATTGAGGTGTCTGATAAGGCCTTAAATAGTTTTTTATTTTCAGCGATCAATTCATCCAGCCGTTGCTGTTGCGCGGCCAACTGCTTGTCGCTGTCACTGGATTGATGGCGTTTAAGGCTTTCGATGCTATGTCCGATGCCAACCATATCTGACAAATTTTGCAGCGCTTGATTTTGCACCCGACGAGCCGCGTTCAGAAAAGTGCTTGAGCTTAATTGCTTGCCACGAAAACGATTGGCAATAATCTCGTGAAAATCATTCAGCAGCTTTGTCAGGGTATCTGCATGCTTGGCGCCTTCTTTGTTGTCGAGGGCGTCAAGATCGTTTTCCATGTCTTTCAGTCGCTGCATCATTTCGCTGTGCTCGCGTTGTTCCCTTTGCAGAAGGCCTGTGATGATGTCGTCGTCGAGAAAACCAAACCATCGATAGCATAAGGGCACCGACGCGATAGTAATCAGAGACAAAAGCGCATAGCCCACGGTGATCAGCGCAGTGCTTTGAAACCACCAGTGAAACATCGCGACGAACGCTACAGATAATGCTGCAGCAATGCCGATAGCTGCTTTCAATAGTTGTTCCTCAAGTAAATTAGGTTGCTCCAGGCAACTAGGCAACTGTCCGAGAACTGGAATGTAATGCGGGTGCGGTCTTTCGGCCAGCTATGACGATCAATTTCGTTAAAGAAGAACAACTATTCGCCTCTATGGATCGAAATATCTGACTCGAAATCTCATGCCCTCGCAACGACCCCAGTCTTCGGACAGCCACCAAGGTGGTAATTTCTTCAAAGTATAGCGTTAATTTGGGTCCATTCATAAGAAGCGCATATCGAGGTCGTATTCGTGCGTGACATTGATCTACCGCATCGGGTAATGGAAATGCGATACAACACAATGAAAACTGATGAAAGATCGTGTTTCCGGTGTTACCACGCCTGATTCCGTCGTGGTTGTTTGGTGTTGAGTAGGAAGATGAGGTTGGTTGAGTGCTTATTCAACCGTTGAAAAGCGAGTCAGAATTAGTCGCAGAGTGAGCTTTTCGCGTTTGAATTGCTCGATTTTTACGGGAATGATGGTATCTGTGTCTTCTAATTGAGCAATCCATATAATGGTTTTGCGATTACTGCCGTCCCGGCCTTTATGAATTCGCGCAGCGTTTATTTTTCCAATTCCGGTTGAGACCTTCTCGGTACCATGATTGGTGAAGACTATTTTCTGAGTTTTTGTATCATTGATAATATTTTTATCAAGGCTGGTAAATTCAGGGTTGTTTTTTAGGTGGCTTAAGATCGACAAAGTGACAGATAAGCGATCAAGAGAGCCTGCAAGTAACGGGTGAGTTAGGATTTGGGTTCGTCGCGTAACTTGAAAGCTTTGGTTAACGCGGTTGAATTCAATGTAGTAGTTGCGGTCTTCATCGTCTTTGTCGGTATAGCGGTAGCTACTGGACTCGAATGGAGCATTAAGAGAATGAAGAATCGCGTGTTCCCGAATATTGCCCTTGCCAGACCACTTTAAGATTCCAGTGGGTTTTGTTTGCAATACAAAATCATATGAACCTGTGTTGTTTTGCTTCAGGCTTAGCGTTGCTTTACCACCAGTGATGTAGTTGTTTTCTGCTTTGTATTCAGCGATAAACGGATTTAAATCTGTGTCCGCAATGGCTGATGTAAAATGTGTGTTGAAGATCAGTGTCACGCATAGCAGAGAAGTGAGGCAGGTGCGAGACAACGCGATGCTCGTCTCTGTAGCGAATAGGTGTATTGTTAGAAATTTCATACAATATTTTGTCGTTTAACTTGCTGCATTGTTCACCAGAGAACAAACGTTACCCTGAACAAATAGCTTAAGTTTCACCGCGCGGAGAGCGAATCAATTTCGCAGCACTGTAGAGTCTTCTAAAGCGCCACGTGAGCTGTCATCGGTGATGGTGACTGGTGCAAAAGCGGCGCTTTGTTAACACCCGCATTCGTTAGATAAGTATGGGGCACAGCAGCCTTTTGCCACAATAAAGTATATGACCATTTTGACATTCGATTTTTTGGCCCACGCAAAGCTTTACCGCTTGCCAGTAGAGTTGGTGTTCCTTTTTCAGTACGCGTGAAGCGAGAGTGGCCGGGGTATCTGTTGGTGTAACCATTATCATGCTGCGAGCGATTACCGGTCCACCATCCAATTTCTCAGTGACGTAGTGGATACTGCAACCGTGCCACTTGTCACCGCATTCAATGACTTTTTGATGCGTATTCAGGCCGGGGTGATGCGGCAGTAGCGACGGATGTATATTGATCAGGCGTGATGCAAATCGTTGGGTAAATTCTCCGCTGAGCTTTCTCATAAATCCAGCCAGTAAAATTAGATCTGGCGAGCGTTGGTCGATGGCATTCCCGAGTGCTTGGTCAAATGCCGTTCTGTTTGCATAACTGTGATGGTCAACTACAGTTGTTTTTATTCCTTGGTCACTTGCGTAAGTCAATCCCGCTGCCTCGGGTCGATTGGATATCACGTGGGTGATTTTCGCATTCAGTAAACCACCGCTGCAGGCCTTGTGAAGTGCTTGCATGTTTGACCCACGTCCCGATAGCAGTACAGTTAAATTAGGCATATTCTGCGGCCTTTATGCTTTATTCAGATGTATTCGAGAGTCGGGTCATCACCAGGATTGGTAGCGCTAACTTGGCCGATTTTGATCACTGTTTCACCATGCTTTTGTAGCAATGCTGTGGCTGCACTTTCATGTTCCGGGGCTATGATGATTGCCATTCCGATCCCGCAATTGAAGGTTCGACGCATTTCTTCATCGGTGATTGAACCGTTTTTCTGCAACCAATCGAAAACGGCGATACTGGGCAAGGAGTCTTGTTGGATCGCAGCCTTCGTGCCGTTGGGTAACGAGCGCGGTATGTTTTCTGTGATACCGCCGCCGGTGATATGTGCAAGTGCTGCCACTGGCACATTGCCTATCAGGTCTAAAATAGGTTTTACGTAAATTCTAGTTGGGGCCATCAGGTGATTGGCCAGTGAGTCACTGCCCAACACGCTGGTTGGATCATCGCCGCTGACTTCCAGTACCTTGCGAACCAGTGAGTAACCGTTGGAGTGGCAGCCCGATGAGGCTAGACCAAGTATTGTGTGGCCCGCAGCTACATTATTTTTATCAAGAATTTGTGTTTTCTCGACAACGCCTACCGCGAAGCCGGCAAGGTCATAGTCGTCTGCATCGTACATGCCGGGCATTTCTGCCGTTTCACCGCCGATCAGGGCTGCGCCGGACAGTTCGCAACCATCGGCAATACCCGAGATTATGCGGCGAGATTTTTCGATATCCAGTTTGCCGGTGGCGTAATAGTCAAGAAAGAACAGTGGTTCGGCACCGCACACCAGGATGTCGTTGACGCACATGGCAACAAGATCAACACCGATGCTCTCATGGCGGTCCAGCAGGTTTGCCAGAAGTAACTTAGTGCCGACTCCATCGGCGCCTGAAACCAGTACGGGTTGCTGGTAGCGATCAACTGGTAGCTCGAATAAGCCACCAAACCCTCCAATGCCGCCTAGTACGCCAAGCCGGTTGGTGCGCGCGATATCGGGTTTGATCTGATTGACGAGTTCGGCCCCGGCATCGATATCTACGCCGGCATCGCGATAGCTCAGGCTTTTTTGTTCGTTCATGTTATTCCAAAAGGATAGTTTAATCCGAATCTACTGACCGGGAGGTTCGCACACGGTAACCCGGGAGAACAGGGATTTTACCTTGCCTTGCAGTGTCTGGGTTACAATTCTGAATCGAAAACTTTTGAAGTGACGTAGGAAGCGGGTTCAGATGCCTAAACACACGAAATTACTGGCCAAGATTTGGATTTTCAGCTGCCTGATGCTGAATGCTCTAGTGAGTTTCGCGCAATCTAGCGCAGGGTTCACTGTTGAAGTTGTTGTGGCAGACCCCGGGGTGACGCAACGTGCTAGTGCCTACTGGCTGGCGCTTGATAGGGTACTGCAACTTGAGTTGCCAGCAGGTAGCGTCGATCAGGCTACCCGCACGGACATACTGCGTGAGCCCTCGCGGTACGTACAGGCTTACCGGTATCGTCAAATAGACCCTGCTAGCGATGGCACTCGATTGTCTACCCGTCAGGTTCGTGAGGGTGCTGAAGCTGATAGTGTTATCGCTGTCACTTTCCCAGGCAGTTTGCTGAGTATTATTCAGCGTCAAAATCAGCCGGTAGCCGTTATTGATGAGTCAGTAGTGGAAGGATCGGGTAACATTTTGGCGCTGATTGCCGTTCAGCAAGATGGTAGTGAGTTTTTAATTGCCGGCAGTCGGGGTAGTAAATTCCAGTCGCGTCTTTTGCAGTTAGGTATTGCAAATAACCTGTCTTTTGAATTTCCGATAATGGACAGCGCAGACCAGGCGATCCTGCAGCCATCCAGTGTGCTGTTCAGCGAGACAAATGCCATTGCTCAAATGGCAGAAAAATATGCCACGACAAGTTATTTTACCGGGGCGTTGGTGCGCCTGTCTGCCAGCGCGTGGCAGTCTGAGTGGAGCCTTCAGGTTCCAGGGCAGCAATTGCGTTCCGTGAGTCTAACTACCCAGTCTCTCGATGAGGCACTGATAACGGCGGTCACCGAAATGGCGGCTGGTGGAGGTCAAACCATTATTGGTGGAGGTTACCTGGCAAGCGAAAATGCATTTCAGCGCAGCGGCGTAGCACTGCGAATTGAGAATCTCCGCACCCTTGCTCAGTACGAGCAGGTTCTTGCTTTGCTGAAAAGAGTTGATCCTGCAGTGGTGACGGAAGCGCTTGAACCCGGTGGTACTGTTTTTCGTTCATCTGCTGACGTCTCAACGCTGCAGCAACAACTGGCTAGTCAGTCCCAGCTCGTGCCGTTGTCAGCGGATGAGTTTGCGAGCGAGCTAGTTTATCAGTACCGGTAGTGACCGCTCAGTAATGCACCCACAGTTACCGCTGCCGATTGCGCACCCTTCTAAGCCTAGCCTCAATAATTTTTTCCGAGGCGATAATGGACTGATTGTCGATATTGTTGCTGAGCTTGTCAGTAGTGATAAAACTCGACAGGTGTACCTGTGGGGGCCTGCGCAGTGCGGTAAAACACACTTGCTGATCGCTGCCCATCAACAGTGGCTAGAGGCAGGGCGACGCTCTTTTTATGCGTCGCTTGCAAACACCACGTTGACGTCAAAATTACTTGAATCGCTTGATGGTTATGACTTAATCGCTCTTGATGACGTCGATAGCGTAGCCAAGCAACCAAGTTGGGAGCAAGCGCTGTTTAACCTGATTAACTTTTCGCGGGAAGGGTGCGGTAAAGTAATTTTTTCTGCAGCATCCGCCCCGTCACCTGAAGTTTGGTCGTTGGCGGATCTTGTCTCCAGATTATCTTGGGGTCCTGTGTTGAGACTTGCAACGCTAAACGAAAACGAGATTCGCACGGCGATAATGGCATCAGCCGAGCATCGTGGTATGAAGGTTGATGAAGAAGCGATAAATTTTCTATTGAAACGCCACAGCCGTGATTTGAGTAGTTTGTTACAGGCAATTGAAACGCTTGATCGCGAATCTTTAGCAGCCGGCCGTCAAAGAATTACGATCCCCTTTCTGAAGCAGTGCTTTGAGCTCGATTAGAAACTTGCATTGTGTAGTGAAATTGCACGGTTCTTTGCCTGCTTGTGGGTGGTTTGTTGTTCGAAGTATCTATTCTATAGCGGTGAAAAGAGTTGCTACTGCGGTAGTGTCTATGGATCAACAACAGCTTGTTTACTGTATTTTGCGTAGTAAATACAACCGAAGAACCATGCAAAGGACAAGGCTACCAGTACTAATCCCAGCCAGTTATTTTCGGCTCGGTGAATAATGGCGTCGACACCAAAAGCAAAGTAAGGTAGTGCTAAGAAGCTTGCCCATTGATGGGTGTATATTTTGCCGTGAAGAATGCCACGTAGCGCAGGCATCATTGGCAACAAAGCGATCGACAGGGCAATGCTTTTGGGCGCTTTGGGTGGCGCTAACCAGATTATCCAAAGCATTAGGAATACCAGCGTACCAAAGTAGCCGATAAGCGCCATGCTCCGCCATACGCCGGGTTTTTTAAAATTCATGGGTGATAATTCCGTGACGAGTAAAATGAGATTTACTTAAGCTTTAGAGCGAGTGTGGCTATGCGTTTGCCAAGTGCCGAGCACAATGTTTTTTCGTCTTGACTCAGAGGGGCTTTGGCATCAGTACCCGATACGTGGCTTGCCCCGTAAGGAGTGCCGCCGCTGCTGGTGTGGCTTAGTGCGGGCTCGGAATAGGGTATACCCACCATCACCAGTCCATGATGAAGTAGTGGAAGCATCATCGTAAGCAGCGTGCTTTCTTGTCCACCGTGCATTGTCGAAGTCGATGTAAATACAGCGGCCGGTTTGTCGCGAAGGTCGCCGCTTAGCCATATGTCGCTGGTGGTATCAAAAAAATGTTTTAGTGGCGCCGCCATATTACCAAAGCGGGTCGGGCTGCCCACGATTAGAGCATCTGCGTGGCGTAAGTCGTCTTTTGTGATAAACGGTGCCTGAGTTTTTGGGGCTGAATCGGGGGAGCCCCATCCACCGACAACCGTCACTTCAGGAACGGTTCTTAAAACCGGCTCGCACCCATCCACAGTAGTAACCCCGCGCGCAATCTGATTGGCCATTCTGCGAGTGTTGCCATCTCTGCTGTAATAAAGAATAACGATCTTACAGCTCATCGAGAAGCTCGATAACGTTGTCGAGGGGGCGGCCTATAACTGCTGTGTCAGCAGTGGTGATGATTGGTCGTTCGATCAGAATCGGGTTTTCTATCATGGCGTTAATTATTTCTGCGTGGCTGTGATCGCCAGCGCCCAGGTTGAGTTCCTTGTAAAGCGATTCTCCCTGCCGCAGCAGTTGAGCGGGCTGCATATTGAGCAGTGCCAAAATGGACTGAAGGGTCTCTCGGGAGGGTGGTTCTTTAAGATATTCGACTACAGTGACATCAATCTCGTAGGATTTGAACAATTCCAGTGTTGCGCGGCTCTTAGAGCAACGCGGGTTGTGATACAGAGTGACTTTACTTGGCATGATAGCTGGTGCAAAAACCTTAGGAAAATCAATTGTAGCGGGAAGCACGCCCTTTTTGGGAAGTTGCTCTGTGCTACCTCGCGAGCAATAGTGCGTTTTGCCATCGAATCTGTAAAAGACTCACCATAATCAATTACATGCCGGCATTTCGACGTGGTCACATTTAATGTTGAGCTGAACAAATGAGTGGTAACTCACTTTTCCAAAATGATGATTCTCCACAACTTGTAGATCTTTCTTCAGGAAAGTTGGATATTTTTCCAATTCTTGTTGAGTTGCATCGTGAGGGAATAATATCAGAAGAGAACCTTAAGGTGCTCTCAGCGGTTCGTGCTAATGTTACGGGCGATGAAAAAAGTGCTCTGCAAGTGATCGCCGATTGTGGCTGGGACAATCAGTTGAACCCAGGTAAAAAGCTGACACTGGATACGCTGGTCAGTTGGTTGTCTGTAAAAATTGATATGCCAGTGAAAAAAATTGATCCTCTGACCATTGATGTAGCAGCGATTACCAGTGTTATGTCGCTGGCGTATGCCAAGCGGTTCAATATTATTGCTGTCGAGGTAAGCGCAGAGTCTGTGGTCATCGGCAGTGCTGAACCGTACTTTCAGGGCTGGGAGGCTGAGCTTGCAGGTGTGTTGCGTAAGCAGATTGTCAGGGTGCTGGTTAACCCGGAAGATATTAAGCGTTATTTGCACGAGTTTTATAACGTATCAAAGTCAGTGCTAGGTGCAAAAAAAGAACAAAGCAGCGCTGAAAATAGCAAGGTTCAAAATCTTGAGCAACTCATGGAGCTTGGCCGCAAGGGAGCCCTTGACGTTAACGACCAGCACGTTGTTAACATTGTAGATTGGCTCTTGCAGTATGCGTTCGAACAGCGTGCCAGTGATATTCACCTGGAACCGGGGCGTGAAGATAGCGTAGTGCGTTTTCGAATAGATGGTGTGCTGCATAAAGTCTACGATGTACCAACGACAGTCATGGGGGCTATCACCAGTCGAATAAAAATTCTGGGTCGAATGGATGTTGCCGAAAAGCGACGGCCGCAAGATGGTCGGCTTAAAACGCGAAACGAAGACGGTCGTGAGGTGGAGCTTCGTCTTTCAACGATGCCGACAGCGTTTGGCGAAAAAATGGTGATGCGTGTTTTTGATCCAGACATATTGCTTAGAGGATCTGTTGATCTTGGTTTTACTGAGAAGGAACTATCCACCTGGAATGGCATATTAGAGGCGCCCAATGGAATTATTTTGGTCACTGGTCCAACCGGATCAGGTAAAACGACAACCCTTTATACAAGTTTGCAGCAACTGGCTACACCAGAGGTAAATCTCTGTACTGTCGAAGATCCAATCGAGTTGGTGGTGCCGGCATTTAATCAGATGCAGGTGCAGCCCAACATTGATCTGGATTTTGCGACTGGTGTGCGCACGCTGTTAAGGCAAGATCCTGATATCATCATGATAGGCGAGATACGCGACTATGAAACAGCGCAAATGGCGATACAGGCAGCGCTGACTGGTCACTTGGTAATAAGCACCTTACACACAAATGATGCTCCTGCAGCGATAACCAGGCTTCTTGAGCTTGGTGTGCCTTATTACTTGTTACGCAATACTATTGTAGCGGTCTTAGCACAAAGACTTGTACGCACACTCTGTCCAGATTGCTCAGAACCTATACCGTGTGACGAGGATGATTGGATCGGGCTTGTCGAACCCCTGAAGCTGCAATCACCCGCTGACGTCAAAACAAAAGTTGGCTGTAAGGTTTGCAGGAATACCGGCTTCAGGGGGCGAGTCGGTATTTATGAGGTCATGCAGATGACCCAGGGTCTTAAAGAAAAAATAACCCCTGATATGGACCTGACTGAATTTCGAAAGCAAGCGATTCGCGATGGTATGGAGCCATTGCGCATAAGTGGTGCAAGAAAAGTAGCCAGCGGCGTGACGACGGTCGCCGAAGTGCGTCGTGTCGCGCCCCCTCCAATGGGGTGATCGTCGCAGCGGCGCAAAAATTCTTTTGAAACTGGTATAGTCAATCAAGGGCAGGGGCCATTTGGGCACAGCTACCATTACCGTTTTAACAGAGATCGTTTGATGAGTGAAAAGCCTTCAGTCGTGCAGGTCAATCCTATTTATGCACCTACACAAGCGCTGCTAGAGAGCCAATATCAAGTGCACAGATTGTGGGAAGCGGCTGATCAGTCAAGCTTCCTTGCCAAGTTAAGTGACAAAGTGACTGGCGTTGTCACTGATGGTGGGTCCGGCGCGAGCGCGGAATTTCTTCGACAGCTTCCCAATGCAAAAGTGGTGTCAGTATTTGGTGTTGGAGTGGATTCAGTGGATCTGGATTACTGTAAATCAAATGGTATCCGTGTTGGCAATACGCCAGACGTGCTCACAGATGATGTTGCCGATATCGCGATTGCGCTGGCACTCGCAAGTTTCAGAAAGCTAACTTTTGCACACAACTATACCTGCGAAGGAAGATGGGCTGCTGAAGGAGCGGCGCCTTTGACTCGTCGTTTTAGTGGGTGCGAGGTCGGTATTTTTGGGTTGGGTCGGATCGGATCTGCTATTGCGAAGAGAGCAGAGGGTTTCGGCTGCGGTATAAGTTATTGTAACCGCAACCAAAAGCCAGATGTGC
>JALZUX010000333.1 GCA_023301405.1 Granulosicoccaceae bacterium
ATTGGTGAGGCATTAAGTGAGAACGGTCGTGTGATCGTCACCGGCTGTCTTGGGGCTAAGCCCGGTGAGATCGAACAGCGTTATCCAAAAGTGCTTGCTGTGACCGGGCCTCAGGCATACGAAGAGGTGATGTCCGCGGTGCATGAGCATCTTCCGCCTAAGCTCAGCTATGATGCGAAAATTGACCTTGTGCCGCCACAAGGAGTAAAGCTCACACCTCGTCATTATGCTTATTTGAAAATTTCAGAAGGGTGCAATCACAGTTGTAGTTTTTGCATAATTCCTTCAATGCGAGGCAAGTTGGTCAGTCGGCCAGTTGCTGATGTACTGGTTGAGGCCGAGCGTTTAGTGGCGGCGGGCGTGAAAGAACTTTTGGTGATTTCTCAGGATACCAGCGCTTATGGTGTGGATACAAAGTACGCCACATCGTTCTGGAATGGCAGGCCCGTTAAGGCCAAAATGAAAGAGTTATGCGAAGCGCTGGCCAGCTTTGGTATCTGGGTGCGGCTGCATTACGTGTACCCTTATCCCCACGTTGATAATGTAGTGCCACTGATGGCCGAAGGAAAAATTCTTCCTTATTTGGATATACCGTTTCAGCACGCCAGTCAGCGTATTCTCAAGCTGATGAAAAGACCAGCAGCCACAGAGCGTAACCTTGACCGGATAAAAGCCTGGCGTGACGTCTGTCCTGACATAACGTTACGCAGTACGTTTATCGTTGGGTTTCCCGGGGAAACCGATGATGAATTTGAAGAGTTACTCGATTTTCTTCAGGAAGCGCAATTGGATCGGGTTGGGTGCTTTCAATATTCGCCGGTTAAAGGGGCGACTGCAAACGCACTGCCTGATGCCGTTCCGGCAGAAGTAACTGAGGAGCGCTGGCATCGGTTTATGGCGTTGCAGGCTGAAATTAGTGCTGATCGCCTAAAACAAAAAGTAGGTCGTGAACTACAGGTGCTTGTTGATGGGTTTGACGGTGAAGGCAATGCTATTTGTCGTAGCAGTGCTGATGCGCCTGAAATTGACGGTACGGTGATTGTAGAGAGCCACAGTGAAATAAAAGTTGGTGAGTTCTGCACAGTAAAAGTCACAGAGTCTGGCGACTATGATCTTTGGGCTGAGCTGGTTTAACGCTTCCCAACAGTTTGAATATTTACAGGCGCAGGCTAACTGAGCCTTGATTGTTCAAAATCAATTGAATGCGATTCATAACCGTGAGTAATCGGGTTAGCCCAGTGTGATGTCTCTTTGGGCGGTAGATAACGATACCGTGAATCCCGCGATCACATCAATAAGTGAAAGCAGGGTGAGTATCAGAAAAGTCGCGGATCCCATTTCGCGCATAATTAAGAACTGCACCAGAAACACCACAAAAACACATAAAGAAAGCACGTGATCCAGTAAAGCCTGCATCGAAGTGCGAGTGGATTTCAGTATCTCGATGTAAAGCACAGCAATGCCCACCAGCACAAACAAAATATTCCAGGTAATGGTGACCGTTGCCCCTGATGAAGGGATTCTAACCAGTGTGACGACTGCGTCGGGGATATAGTTGTTGGGTGTACTCATGAAAATAATGATGTTGTACGACAGCAAAAGCAACATATTGAGTGGGATCGATAGCAAAGCTCTCATGGCCGGCGCTCCTTAGTTTTTCAATTCGGCTAAAAGGCGGTCTTTTGCCTGATTGACGCGGGTAGCTAGAAATGTGCTGCCACCTTTATCGGGGTGAAGTCGAGACATCAGCTTGCGGTGAGCGTGGGTGATATCGTCTTTGCTCGAGCCCGGTGTCAGCCCCAGTGTGTCCCAGGCCTCATCCAGAGTCATGCCTGATTTGTCAGGAGCTGTACTTTGTTCCCCGTGAGTCCATTGTTCTTCACTCCATTTGTCCGGGTACTCACGTTGTATAAAAGCTTCAAGTAGGCGTACTGCTTCTGTGTCCTGCTTCTGGCAAATTTGATAAAACTGTTTCAATTCAGGGTAGGTCAGTTCTGACAGAGTTCGCCCTTTAAATTGTCCGGCAGTGATTTCTCCGTCAATGCGCCCTGTTCTGTGATCAAGGGACATCGTTAGCGTTGCGGTATTCACCTTGGACGCACCGGTGTATCCGGCTGATTGCACGCCAAATTTACTCAGTAGCTGTCTAATCTGTGGGTAAAATCTAAGCAGCAGCGGCGCCATTCGCCAGGCGGCAGCCACTAAACCGCCAATAACCGCAAAAATGGCGTTCGCACGACCGGTGGCCACGGCGACCACCACAATTAGCAGTAGCGCAATTAATGCGGGCTTAAGCATGCCCTTTGGCCCCTGTTTGAGCAATTTTTTACCGTACAGGTGGTACAAAAGGTACCCGACGCCGAATAAAATGATTAAAAAAATGAATCTGGACAATTTTACGGTTCTAGTTTCGAAAAATATGGCTGCAAGTGGGTAAGTGTACTGAAAATGGACAGCTGGGGCTGTGTTTACTGGTGGATGCGCTGAAGACTATATGGGGACTTCAAGAACAACATTCTGCACATTGAGACCTCCGCACCAAAACTGGCAATTTAAACCAACGCTATATTTACTAAGGTGAGCGAAAAGTTTAACTTATTTGTCAATTTTCGTGTATCGCTTTGACGTATATTGTCATTACACGTAAAATGTCCCTCGTAGTGAAAATGATAATTGATTTCAATTGCTTACGATTAAAGGATGAACGGTAGCATGGAAAAGAACAATCTCCCTCCTAAGATAAAAATATGGGCCCAGCACGATACTGAACATCATTTACAGTACGTTCCGAATTCTGAACATATATCACTGTAATTTTTGTTTACCCTCAGTAAACTTTGCCACAGACATTCAAACTAATAATTTAAGGTAGTAAGATAGATGAGCGAAACTTCTGTTCGTGACCTTCAATCCGACCGATTTAGGGATGACTCGCGAAATAACGATGACTCAATAGATTTGAGAGGAATCATCGTAACTTTGCGCAAGTTTAAGTGGCCAATTATATTGACTACTGCCTTGCTTACGGCGCTTACAGCATTGGTCGTATCAAGTATGACACCGGTGTATCGTTCTGAAGCGACGTTGCTTTTCGATGATCAAAAGCAGCGGGGGGCTTTCGATCCGACATTTGGTAGTGCGGTTGCGCAGGATATCCAAACCCAGGTAGAGGTTTTAAAATCCAGAACTCTTGCTGAACGAATCGTCAAAGAGTTAGATCTTTCGCAGCACTGGGAATACAACAGCTCAATTGCTGTGCCGGTAGAGTTTCAAAACGTTGGGCCGTTTGCGCCAATTAAATCTAAAATTATGGAGTTTCTGCCCAGTGCAGAGGTAGCACTGACAGAAGCCGAAGCGCAAGCGGTTGACTCCAAGTTGCTTGATGATCTCACGGTTCGAAAGCTGATGGGCCGGACTACAGTGTTCCCGCTGAAGCAAACAAACCTTGTTAAGGTGAGTGTTGAGGGTGTTGACCGGGTATTGGCAACCAAAATAGCTAACGGCATAGGTTCAGGGTATATCCAGTACTACATAGACCAGTCAGACTCGAAAAACAAAGAGCGTAAGGAATATCTTCAAGGCAAGGTTGACGAGCTAAAAGTTAAGCTTGAAGGCTCAGAGCAGCAGCTGTTAAGAGCACGTCGCGAAGTCGGTATCGGTGGTGATGGTAATTCTTATGTCAATGCGACTATCGCGCAATTTAATAGCCGATTGGTTGACGCCAAAACGGTACTGGAGACTGCTAGAATCCAGTGGAATGAAGTTCAAAACGCCGGTGGCGGTTCCACTCAGCAGATCTACTTTCAGGAGCAAGGCGCTGAAAATTTACCTTCCTACGAATATGTAGGCACTTCTTATGAGTTGCTGCCGGTCGTCGATTCTAACCCTACTGTGCTGCGAAATAAGCAAGTGATGCAAGAGTCAAAGCGTTTACTTGATGAACTGCTGAACCGTTACGGTGCCAAGCATCCACGTGTCATTGATGCGCAATCAAACTACGAAACTGCCACTCGAAACTTAGACCGACAAATCGGCAATACAATATCTGCTGTCGAGAAGTCTTTTCTAGCGGCTCAAGGTCAGGTGCGATCGTTACAAACCGATATTCGTCGTGAAGAGGGCAAGGCAGATAGCATTAGCCAAGGTCGAGTCACCACAAAGGAATTCGAGCTTGAGCGGGACAGTAATAAGCAGTACTACGAAGATGCAACCTCAGAGTTACGTGGTTACCAGGAGCAAAATCTGCAGTCTGTACCAATGAGTGTGTCTGATGTTGCGGCGATTCCACAGTCGCCTATTCGACCTAAGAAAACTCTAATGGTAATGCTTGGGTTTTTGTTGAGTCTTTTCGGAATCTCGGCATTACTCTTTGCCTATGAAAGTATGAAAGAGACAGTCCAAGGCATTCATGATGTTGAGAAGAAGTTGGGTGTTCCTGTCTTTGGCATAATACCTGTGGTTCGCGGTGGAATGTTTAGCAAAAAGACTATCCCGTTAATTCCGGGTGAGTTTGATGATAAGCGCGGTGCTTTTGCCGAGGCAATTCGAACAATCCGAACCAGCGCTACGGTGTCAGAATTAGAGAAGTCTAACCAGGTAATTATGGTGACCTCATCGGTCCCTGCTGAAGGTAAGTCAACGTTATCCAGCAACTTGGCCTACTCATTATCGCAGCTCGAAAACGTTGTACTGATCGAAGCGGATATGCGTCGACCAGGTCTGGGCCGCGCTTTAGGAATTAGAAGCCATGGCTTGTCTGAGTTGTTAGCAGGTGACGCTTATCTTGAAGATTGCATGCGCGTCAATGCTATCGGAGAATTAGACATCATCCCGGCCGGCCGTATCCCGGAAACACATTTAGAGTTGCTGGCTTCTCCAGAGTTTTCTGAGCTGATCGACCTACTGAAAGAGCGCTACGACCGCATTGTTATTGATTTAGCACCCGTCCAGGCTGTTAGTGACGCGATTGTTGTAGGTAAGTACGCTGACTCTGCAATCTATGTGGTGAAAGCAGACAGCACACCACTGCCTGTTGTAAAGCGTGGCATAGAGCGATTGCGTGAAGTAGGGATAGATGTCACCGGTGCGGTTATATCGCAAGTGGATTTGGCAAAAATATCATCCTACGGTGGCGACTATTATTATCAAGGCTATTACGATTACTACGGTTATGGTGAAAATAAGAATCAAGAGAAAAAGAAAAAGAGCCTAACCCGTCAAGAGGATAGCTTTGCATCGCAGTCACGAGCAAAAGAAGATCGAAGAGAGGCGAAAAAAATATCGCACCTGAAAGATCGTCGCGAGTGGCGTGATCCTTCGATAAGCGACGACCACATGGCGTAGCTGTGTAAAGTTATTTAGTTAGTTGTAAATGAAATAGCCGCTCTTTGAGCGGCTATTTTTTTGGGTGACTACATCATTGAGGGTAGAGTAGTTTTGTTCAGCGGCACTGCTTAGTTAGACGTTCCGCTGCGGCCGTACACATCATCAAATCTTACGATGTCGTCTTCACCTAGGTAACTACCCGATTGCACTTCGATGAGTTCAAGCGGTATCTTGCCCGGATTATCAAGGCGATGAGTTGCCCCCAGCGGCAGGTAGGTTGACTGGTTCTCGGTAAGCATAATTTCCTTGTCGTCGCAGGTAACGATAGCGGTACCCTCTACAACCACCCAATGTTCGGCCCGATGATGATGCTTCTGCAGTGACAGTTTTGCACCTGGCTTCACAGTGATGCGTTTCACTTGAAATCTAGAACCCATATTAATAGTCTGATAGCTGCCCCATGGACGATAACACTTGGTGTGCGTGTCAGCCTCATTTCGCCCGGCTTTCTTTAGCATGGCGGCTATTTTCTTGGCATCCTGGGCGTGCTCGTTATTAGTCACCAGAATACAGTCGCTGGTTTCAATAATTGAGATGTTTTCTAATCCCAAGCCGGCCACAAGCCGGGTACTGGCGTTTATGTAGCAATTTTCGCTATCAATCAGCATTGCGTCACCAGTGGTGGCATTGCCGTTTGAATCTTTATCAGAGATCTGGTGCACAGCATCCCATGAGCCGATGTCTGACCAGCCGGCTTTGAACGGCACGACGATCGCATTGTCTGTTTTTTCCATGACCGCGTAATCTACAGACTCACTTTCGCACTTGGCGAATTCGTCGGCATCAACTCGAATGAAGTCCAGATCCTCGGTTGAGTTTTCCGAAGCGTTTGTGCACGCAGCTAAAATGTCAGGGGCGTGGGCTCGCAGTGCATCTAAGTACGCGCGGGCCTTAAAAACAAACATGCCGCTGTTCCAGTAATATTCACCTGAGTCAACGTATGTTTTAGCCGTTGCGGCGTCTGGTTTTTCTTCAAAGCTTGCTATTTCACTGATGCCATCAGATTTAGCTTTGATGTACCCATAGCCGGTCTCTGGTCGGTCGGCAACGACACCAAAGGTCACTAAGGCATTGTCTTGTGCTGCATTTACGGCCTCGTCAACGTGCTTGGTGAATTGTGCAATGTCTTCAATCACATGGTCGGCGGATAGCACGGTTAGCGTGGCATCTTTGTCGATTTTTATGGCATGCAGAGCAGCCAGCGCGATAGCTGGTGCAGTGTTGCGAGCCACAGGCTCAAGTAGAATTGACGCATCGTGGCCAATTTCCCGAACTTGCTCTGCAGTTAAAAATCGATGATCTTCATTACAAACAATTATAAGCGGCCCACCGCAAGCGGCGACTGCTCGATTTACTGTGCTCTGCAGAAGAGACTCAGTATTACCGAGCTTCAAAAATTGTTTTGGGTATAAAGAGCGCGATAAAGGCCATAGTCTGGTGCCTGATCCACCAGCGAGAATTACCGGAAAGTTTGAATCTGTGGGTTGTCGCATGGTTTTGTCTCAAAAATTGATCTAATAACGCTTGGCAACAATCGTACCTCAACTTGGCTAATTTTTGCGCCAACGGTAACGATCGTTTTGTTTATATCAAAATCGTTGACTAATAGAGGTCATTGGGTTAGTGATATTGCTCAATTTTTGGAGGGGGAATTCTAAGGAGGAATTGAAGTGTCAAAATTAAGGCGTTTGCCTCAAGGATATGCTTATACGGCAGGGCTAATTCTGCGGTTTGATGAAAACTGCGTGGAGTCACGCAGTGCACAAGCTTGTTTATTTGTCGCTAGAAAATCCAGGGAAGGGCGGGTTTCTACTGCGTTGTGCTATCCAGAACTTGTTTGATTTGTCTAAGCTTAGAGGACCTGCACGACGCAAATATGTCTTGTCTTTTTTCTGTCAGGAAGCAGCCGTTCCAGCCCGACTTGCCACGGACAAGTTCACGCGTGCTGGGGTCTGACGCCGGTTGATAAATGAAATCAGTCATGACTCGCTCGTCGCCTTCAATGAAAGGGCCTGATCCATGCCACGTAAGTGAGCGCATTAGCATGAAGTCACCGGGCTCCAGTGAGGGTGTTATAACGGGCCAATCAGTGGGTAATATTTCAGGGTTGATGCTGCCGGCATCCCCCAAATAGCCAAATCGATGGGTGCCGGGGTACAGATACATGCCACCGTTTTGCTTATTTACTGTCTTAAGCGCCAGAAACATAGATGCCTTTTCAAATGACCCGACATGGTAGCCGCTGTCTTGATGCAGAATTACCGGGTTCACACTGCTTGAATCCTTCACGACAAACCTTTTCTGATAGAGGCCAATGTTTTCCCCGAAGGCCGGTACCAGAAGATCTAAGAGCTTTTGCTCAGTGCTAAGTTCGTAGAGTTTTTCAGGGAGTTGCTTTATTTCTACTGGGTTGTTTTTATTTTCTATTTCCCGATGTGCCCCTAATACAAGGCTTCTGTGTGAATCCCATAGATCTTGCCAGACCTTCATCTCTGATGTGTTTAGCGCAGATCTAACAATTGCGATGCCGGTTCGTTTGAAATTTTCCGGATCTATGCACGGACCGTCCATTCCCGGTATGGCCGCTTCTACATCTGCTTTGAGATCATCTATACCGTTTATCATCGAACAATACCTTGCGTTATTTATAAAGTGTC
>JALZUX010000334.1 GCA_023301405.1 Granulosicoccaceae bacterium
GCCCAGAATGGAACCGCGATGTCTGCGAAATCTTTCTGAGACTGCCAAACTTCAGCAAAAAACTCGTTCTCGTCAGCAGCTTTTTGCAACGCACTACGCGCAGCGGCCATGTACTCAGTGAAGTATTCTGCAGGGGTGTCTTCAAGGATAACGCCCTGGTTATCAGTTAGATCCTTAAGCGCTTTACCGTTTTCATAGATGCGGTAAGACATAGACTTAGACAACGATGCATTCGCAGCAACTTCCAGAGCCTTCTTTTCGACATCAGTCAGTTTGTTGTAAACATCAAGATTAAGGTACATATCTGCGTTGACCACAACCTGGTGCAAGCCCTGCAAATAGTAGTGCTTCAGAACTTTCTGAAAGCCAAAGACAGAGTCAGGCTTCGGGCAACACCATTCAGCGGCGTCGATAGTGCCTTTTTCCAGCGCTGGCAAGATGTCACCACCGCCCATCGCAACAGCCGGCACACCGATGTCAGCGTACGCCGCGCCAACCATTCCGGGAGGCGCACGAAAGCGCATCTTGCGGAAGTCATCCATGGACTCGATAGGCTTAGGGAACCAACCCAATGCTTCCGGACCAACAGGCTGTAGCATGAAACCTTTGACATTCACGCCCATTTCAGACCACAGCTGATCATAAAGCTCTTTGCCACCGCCGTACTGAAACCAGCTGAGGAAAGCAATGTTGTCCATGCCAACGCCAGCGCCCGCAATGGGAGCACCAAAAAGGTTTGCTGCAACGTGCTTGCCGCCCCAATAGTGAGTCCATGCAAAACCGCCTTCGACAAGACCGGCGTCAACCGCGTCCATAACGTCGCCTGCCGCGACAACAGCGCCAGCAGGCAGCACTTCGATTTTCAGCGAGCCACCGGTGAGATCAGAGACGTCTTTGGCGAATTCTTTCAGCATGAACACTTCGTCTGCTGAATCAGATAGAACCGATTGAATACGTATAGTTGTTTCGGCACTTACAGTACCAGCGGCCATTGCCACACTCAGAGCTGCTGCACTGAGAAGATGTTTAACTTTCATAGTTCCTCCAGGGAATTTGTCTTGCGGGAGAGGCGATTCTTGTGTCCGACAACCCAGGTGGCTGTCCGAGAACTATGATCTACTGCGGGTGAAGTTTTTTGGCCAGCTATCACGATCAATTTAGCTAACAAACAACAACTATTTGCCTTTATCGATCACAATATCTGACTCAAATCTCACACCCTCGTAACACCCTAATTATCGGACAGCCACCAAACGGGCATCACCGAACTATGGGCAACCACTCCTTACAAGTCAACCGCACCAACGCCCTTTTTAACGGCTGGTCCCGTTAGCAACATCATTACTGACGCACAGTGGTAAATTTAACTAGGCAAAGCCGTCAACATCGACTGTATGTGCATCTGCAAAACCCCGCACAAGCACGGCATCGCTCGCATGCATCGCAAACAGATGGAAATCCGCTAGCGACTTTATCAACGGAATGATCTCACCAAACTTACCTTCCATCTGGCTTAACACGGACTCCCAAACTGGATCATCCCGAGAAACAAGTAACGCATCCGCTCGATAGGTGACTCGTCTACGAGCATGTAAAGTTTCACTTGTTGATTCATCTTCAATGAATAACAAACTGGCACGCGGGTTAGACTTAAGGTTGCCTGTATGCATAGCCAAATCACTCAGAAAAACGTACAAAACTCCATCAACACTGACGTAAGGGGAATAGCTGATTTCCGGCACCCCGTCAGTGCAACTCGTAGCCATTAAAACAGTGCGGAATTTCGCGCTCAAGTCACGCATATCCGCAAGCAAATCGTTATGGTTGTTATCAACAGACATATAATGTTAAATCCAGTTATCCGGTCCCGTTAGACCCAACATTGTACTCACCGGCACCTAGAGAAGAAAAATGAGAAACGCACACGCCGAGCATGACAAAAAATACGTTCTGCATCCCTACACCAATCTGTCAGCCCACCAAGAGCTTGACCCCTTCATTATCACACACGGGGAAGGCATTTACGTTTGGGATGACCAAGGCAATAAACTAATTGAGGGCATGTCTGGCCTGTGGTGCGCATCGCTGGGCTTTAATGAACAACGGCTGGTTGACGCCGCCACTAAGCAAATGCAAAAACTGCCCTTCTCTCACCTGTTCAGTCACCGATCAACTGAACCCGCTATTGAACTATCACAAAAGCTGATTGAAATAGCACCAGACAACATGGCCAAAGTATTCCTGGTCAACTCAGGCTCAGAAGCCGTCGACATGGCAATCAAAATAGTCTGGTACTACAACAACGCACTTGATCGCCCAAAGAAGAAAAAAATCATCTCTCGAAAACGAGCGTATCACGGCATCACCATCGCCTCTGGCAGCCTGACCGGCCTGCCCTATGTACATGACGGCTTTGACCTACCAGCCATACCGGTCATGCACACAGAAACCCCTCACTTTTACCGCGAAGGGCAAACCGGTGAAACTGAAGACCAATTTACCGATCGCCTAGCTCAAACCCTTGAAGAGCAAATCATTGCTGAAGACCCCGACACCATCGCCGCATTTATCGCAGAACCCGTAATGGGCGCCGGCGGCGTACTAATACCACCGGCAGGTTACTTTCAAAAAATACAAACCGTACTAGACAAACACGACATCCTTTTAATATGTGACGAAGTCATTTGCGGCTTTGCCCGCACAGGTGAAATGTTCGGCAGCCAAACCTTCAACGCAAAGCCTGATTTAATGACCATCGCCAAGCAACTTTCATCAGCCTACCAACCTATTGGTGGCGTGATGATTAGTGAGAAAGTCTACGAAGCCATGGTCAAAGGCAGCGACAGACACGGCATGTTTGGCAGCGGCAACACCTACGGTGGTCATCCCGTCGCAGCGGCCGTAGCAATAGAAACGCTAAACATTTATAAAGAACGCAACATCACCGACCACGTGAAATCACTAAGCGTCTTGTTTCAACAACGCCTTGACGCGTTAGCTGAACACCCGCTTGTCGGGCAGGCACGTGGCGTTGGCTTAATAGGCGCCTTAGAAATTGTCAAAGACAAAGAAACTAAAGAACAATACCCGTTGAGTGACAAGGTAGCCGCACAAATCGCCAACTACGCCCGTGCTCACAACCTGATACTACGACCAACACCGGGAGACAGCGTTGCCCTATGCCCACCACTGATCATCAACGACAAAGAATTAAACATCATGTTTGATCGGGTAGAACTAGCGCTCAATGACATGAGTGCCGCGCTGGCCTGATTTGTCTTTATAGCAACACGCCTAGTGAAGCGTGTTGCTATCCCGCCCCGGCTCAGACTATTTTTTTGGCATGTTTGTCTTAGTGTTAAAGCTACAACAGTGAATAAGTGATCGCCAAACGGCAAAAGATTGTATGGCTGATACAACTGCTCTTGTTACCCCTGGCACTTGAATCCGATCCTCCCGGAATCTCAAGAACGCCTTTCTACAAAGTCATTCTGGAAATCACTGAAAAGTGATCACATTAATCCAGAATCAGTGATCAGATTATTCCAGAATCGTTGATCACTTTATTCCAGAATAGGTGATCAGAATGAACTAGAATACGCACCTGCTCTGTACTAATAAAACTTTTACTTAGACACCCATAGTAATTCGCATGAATCACGAAATTCCCGCTCGATAGATAGATGCAAATTTTCAGGCAAAGACAAATTGCAGCTCAGTTACAACTGGAAAACACCGACATCGACTGAAAATCTCTCCCTACACGAATGCCTCAGACACAGTCCTTCTTTGCGAGTGACCACAATTCGATTGTTACCGGTAACCTTGTCTAGACTTAAGAGTATAACTCTGTACTAACCGCCAGATTAGGCCGCCTCTGCCGCCCGAATACTTGGCAAGCTCGCTCCAGCGAGTGAACAGACCCAACCAAACCTTTGAACCAGCTTTCGAAGTGACTACACAGATAGACCCAGTGGTCATTGGTTATACCCAATTGAGGATTTAAGAGAATCTTTAGCAAATGGCACAATTTCGATAAGCGGTACTAATCCAACCTTAATAGACGGTATTGGTGAAGTATTAGATACTGCCTTAAACTTCGCTATACAGCGCTCACTCTAACCAACCGTAGCAGGTAACATGGACTATGATCACTGAAATATACACACCGATAGACAAAGCATGTGAGAAATCTTTAATAGATATACAAAAAGTGATTGGTAGCGATTCATTTTTAGCTGGCCTTGGTGTACATAGTAATGAATATCCAGTGCCTAATGGATTTAACGCTATCACAGATTACGAACGCTGCATTTATCTTCTCACCTCCCAGCTAATGTGGGATAAACCAAAAAAAAGGAATGGAGATAAGAATTTCTCCGAGGTATTGGATGACGCAGTAGATTATTTGGGCTACCCAGCATATGAAAGAGACGAGGCTAAAAGGCGTAAGGGCTACTTTTTTAGTCGACCCAAAACAGACGCTAGGCACGTTTATCTCGAAGAAATTACTACTGAGGCATGTAATAAAAATGAAATCGTCAGATTCTTACAGAATAACCACCCAGATTTGAGTCAAGACACGGTCGAGTCATTCGTCAAAGGCAATATAACTCAGAGCATTTTAACTTGCTTCAATATATTCATCCGATGCGCATACTTTGGTGGTTTAAAGAAATGGCCTTTAAGTGAATATTTACTGAAATGCTATTCAATTGGAGGTTTCCCGACAGGTTGGGTTGGACCACTATTTAAAGATGGTGGGCAATGCGAAGTGTGCATGCAAACACTTCACTTCGGCCCCATAAAATGAAGTATGTTTTCTTTATGCTGTGCACCAATATCCGAATCGCATACTAAGTAGCAATAGCTACCTGCACCTTCGGTAAACTCGTCTAGGCTTAAGGGTACAACTC
>JALZUX010000335.1 GCA_023301405.1 Granulosicoccaceae bacterium
GCACTATCCTACACAGAGAATGATGGACCGGTGTTGGTCACCGGATCACTGACTTTAAGCGATATCGATAACAGCAATTTACTGTCAGCTACGGTCAGTATCAGCAGCGGCTTGCAGAGCGCCGAAGATGTACTGGCCTTTACCAACGTGGGCAATATCTCGGGCATCTGGACTGCATCAACCGGCCTGCTAGAGTTGACAGGCATTGATTCTGTCGCCAACTATGAGACAGTACTGCGTTCAATTACCTACGAAAATACCAGCGCTGATCCAAACGCATCTGCCCGCACAGTAACATTCACAGTAAACGATGGCAGCGCAGACTCCAATGCGCAATTCAGAAATATTGATATTGATTCGGTCAACAATTCATCCTCGTTGACTCTGTCGGGACCATTGAACTACCAGGAGAACGACACTTCCCAGTTACTCGATCCAACAGCCCTGGTAGCAGACGTTGACTCAAGTGACTTTGATGGCGGTAACCTGACCGTTACGCTCACCTCCGGCAATTCTGCTCTTGATCGACTGGCCATACAGGCGGTTGGCGATGGCCCGGGGCAGATCAATATAAGTGGTAGTAGCGTACTCTATAACGGAACGGCAATTGGCAGCTTCACAGGGGGCAGTGACGGATCAACGCCTCTGTCAATCGCGCTCAATTCCAACGCTACCAGCGCCGCTGTTCAGGCCCTCATACGCAGTATTGGTTACGAAAGTCTGTCAAACGCTCCGGTCGCGTCACTGAATTATTCTGTCACACTGACTGATGGTGATGGCGGCACTATAAGCCAGGGTCAGAGCATCGCCGTCACCGCAGTCAATGACATTCCCACTATCAGTAGCCTGGATGGTAACTCCGTTAGCGTAGACAACGACGGCACTATCTACCTTGTTGATGTTGGCAGTAATGCGGCAATAAACGACCCGGACGGGCCGGTCGATCTTAACGGCGGTACGTTAACACTGGCCGGAAATTCGTTTAGCACGAATGATTTGATCAGCATCTCCACGCTAGGCAGTGTGTCTTTGTCAGCCAATGTGAGTAACGGTTCAATTGTCAGTGTTTCCGGATCAGCCATTGGCGTACTTTCCGGTGTAACAGACTCCGGCTATTCGATCAGTCTTAACAGCAATGCGACCATTGCCACAGTCGAAACACTGCTGCAATCGCTAACGTTCTCATCGAGCAGCACCACGCTTGGCGTGCGTACTCTGGAGGTCACACTTACGGACGGTGATGGCACAGCCAACGGCGGAATAGACACGGCAAATGCATCGATTAATTTGTTTGTAGGGACCGCTGGCGGCGGCATTGGCGCTACTGCAGAAGACAGCATCTATACCATAAGCGCCAGTGATTTTGACTTCACCGGCATTACCGGCAATGATCTCGACAGCATCACCATCACCGGATTGCCGGCGAGCGGATCAATCGCCTACAACGGCGTCCCAATCTCTGCTAACGATACCTTTACCAAGGCGCAGATTGACACGGGATTACTACAATTTACGCCACTGCCCGACGACAACGGCAGCCCTTACGGAATCTTCGATTTTTTCGTCAACACAGGCAGGGCGAGCGTAGAAATATTACCCGGAGAGCCAAACAACTTTACGCTAGGCGGTGGCTCTTTTCCGGCTGCAAATGCCATTCTAGCCAACCCTGCGAATTTTGGCCCGAACGGTACTGTCTCTACAGACCTTTCAGTGCAAAGCACTTCTACGAATATTGATGCTGCCTACCTGGCTGACGGACAGATCTTTTTTGGCGGCTATGTCAGGGATGGCAATTACACGCCGACCGAACTCACGGCACTGAACACCTGGGTTGAAGCCGGCGGCATTCTAATTGCGACCAGCGACAGCAGTGACTTTGATGATATCAGTTCCTTCTACGGACTTACCACCACAAGTTCTGGCAATACCAACTGGCAGATTGCCAATACGAGCAACCCGGTTATCAATGGCAGTTTCGGCCTGGTTGGGAATATTGGCGATACCATAAATGGTATCGGTAGAGTTGGCAACTTTGACAGCGCCAGTCTTGCCCCCGGCGATATCATTGTGGCGACAGATTCAGTAAGCCTCAATCCCACTATAGTGCTTCGGTCACAGGGATCGGGGTTTATACTATTTTCTTCAGACGAGGGGATCTTCCGCGCCAATATGACAGGTGGCGGCGCGATTAACACCACCAACGATCGACTGACCGCCAACGTTCTGGGGTGGGCCGCTGACCTTGCTGCGATCAATGATTTCCATCAGTTCCAGATAGATATTACGCCCGTCAACGATGCACCAGTGCAGTCCGCCATTGAAAACACAAGCATCAGCTACTCGGAAAATGCCGGTGCCGTACAGATTACCGCCAGCATTTCCATCAACGATATCGACGATTTTAACATTGACTCTGCCACAGTGCAGATCAACAACAACCTGGTGACATCGGAAGATCAGCTGTCGTTCGCCAATCAAAACGGTATTACAGGTGTATACACCAGTGCCACTGGAACACTGGCTTTGAACGGCATTGCGTCAGTTGCAGATTACGAGACCGCACTGCGTTCAGTCACCTACGAAAACACCAGTGATAACCCAGACATATCACCTCGAACAATCAGTATTACCGTAAACGACGGCGACGACAACAGCAATACCCAAACACGCGATATTGCTATAAGCCGAAGCAACGATGCCCCACTACAGACGTTCATCGAAGCGACCCCACTGGCGTACACAGAGGGGTCCGGCGCCGCTGTGATCACGTCTGAATTGCTTGTCACAGATGCGGACAACACCAATATCGACTCAGCGACCATTAGCATCAGCAGAAACCTGCTAAGCACGCAAGATGTGCTTGGCTTTAGTAATCAAAACGGTATCACCGGTAACTACGATTCAGGAACTGGCGTGTTAACTCTGACTGGTTCCGCAAGCGTTGCTGATTACCAGCAAGCGCTTAGATCGATAAGCTATGAAAACACCAGCGACAACCCAAGCACCCCTACCCGCACCATCAGCTTCAGTGTCAGTGACGGTTTGCTGGACAGTGCAATTGTCACCAGAGACATTAGCATCACTGCTGTCAATGACGCGCCAGTGCAAGCCGCCATTGAAGCCGCAGCAGTCAGCTATAACGAAAACGACAGTGCTACACCGGTAAGCTCAACAATTAGCCTCAGTGACCTGGATGATACCGTTATTGAGTCGGCGACGGTGAGCATTAGCAACAACTTCGCCATGGGTGACGATGTGTTGTCGTTTGTCAATCAAAATGGCATTACCAGCAACTACAACACTGCGTCCGGAGTGCTTTCTCTTAACGGGGCCTCTTCTGTCGCCAACTACGAATCGGCACTGCGATCGATTACCTATCAGAACACCAGTGATAATCCATCAACACTAGACAGAACGCTGTCTTTTGTCGTCAATGATGGCAGTGCAAACAGTAATGCCCTTACTCGTGATATTTCTATTACTACGGTTAATGATGCTCCCGTGCAGGCTTCCATAGAGCCCGCTGCACTGACCTATGCGGAAAATGATTCTCCAACCATCATTTCCTCAACTCTGGCGATCAGTGATCTGGATGACACCCTAATTGAAACAGCCACTGTTGCCATTACCAATAACTTTGTATTTGGTGAGGATGTTCTGTCTTTTACACCACAACCGGGTGTGACTGGCTCATATAATTCATCGACTGGCGTGCTTTCTTTGTCTGGCTCTTCCAGCCTGGCTAGCTATCAAGCTGCTTTGCGGTCTGTCACCTATGAAAATATCAGTGATGACCCTGCTGCACTCACCAGAACTGTCGCCTTCACTATCTTCGATGGTGACATTGACAGTAATAGCCTGACTCGTGATATAAATCTGACAGTTAGTAATGACGCACCGGTTCAGTTATCCGTCGAACCCACCGTCATCATTTACAACGAGAACGAGAGCCCGGTTAATGTAACCTTTTCACTTAGTCTTTCTGATGTTGATGATACGCATCTTGAGAGCGCTACAGTCAGCATTAGTGCGAACCACTTCCCTGCCGAGGACACTCTGGCCTTTGCGGATCAGTTTGGTATCTCTGCCACCTATAACGCTACCGACGGTATTCTTTCTCTTACCGGTTCTGCCACTGTCACCGACTACGAAACCGCACTGCGCTCGATTACGTATGAAAATAACAGCGAAAATCCATCAACCGCTACTAGAACGCTTAATTTCAGCGTCAATGACGGAGACGCTGAAAGCAATGTAGCCACAAGAAATTTAACAATACAACCACTCAATGACGCACCTGTTAACAGAGACATTGAAAATACTACCGTAACGTATACGGAAAACGATTCACCGTTGACTGTAACATCTAGTCTGTCGACAATCGATATTGATGACACTCTACTTGAATCCGCTACAATATCGATCAGCAACAACTTCACACTGGGTGAGGATCTACTCTCGTTTGCTCCACAAGCGGGTATTAGCGGTTCCTATAATTCAACCTCAGGTGTGTTAACACTTACTGGCAGCTCAAGCCTTGCAAACTACCAAGCTGCCTTTCGCTCTGTCAACTATCAGAATATTAGCGACGACCCTACTAATCTTGCCCGTACTATCACATTTACTGCAAATGATGGTGATATCGATAGCAATCTGCAATCTCGCGACATTACCATTATTGCGGTCAATGATGCCCCCGTGGCCACAAACATTGAACTTGCACCATTAGGCTATACAGAGAACGACGC